>DNPC01000861.1 GCA_003501565.1 Planctomycetaceae bacterium
TGCCCAAAACCGACTGACCCGTTGCCACCGGCGGCAGCGGCGTTAGTTGCTTTCACCGACAGCAATGTCAGGCACATCACTAGGGGCGAGGCGCCGAACTTGCCGCCGCCCGGGCTCGCACCTCTTCCACACCCTTGGTCCAATCACCGATATCGACAACGGAAACGCCCGCTTTCCTCGTTGCAACCAGCAATTGGTCACCATCCGCGCTTGGCTGTAGGCCCCAAATTCCACTTTCGGCCACAGAGTGCTTGCCGACAGAGTGCAACGACTCTACGTCCAAGACCAGCACTTCACCGCTGAGTGTCCCCGCTAGCACAACGCTTGTACCTGGGAGCACGGCTAATTGACTGATCCAATTGCTCGTCTGCCCCACCGACGCGATGGATTGCCCGTCGGCAGCAAAAACATGAACTGTCCGATCTGCTCCAGCTGCAACAATATGCTCTCCGACAAAAGCGACCGCCCATAGACTTCGCTGGCCAGCATTCCACTTTTTGGCCAAGCTCCAGTCTTTCGTGCGCATGAGAGCGATTTCACCTGTCTCAGTGACTGACGCCAGTGTTTCACCATCACTCGAAACGGCCAAATCGAAAATCGCGGCCTCGTGAAGATCTACCTTCTTGCTTATCGACTTCTCTTGCACATCAATCAGCAACAGTTTTCCATCCTGCGTACCGGCGGCAACCAGTTCGTCGGATACCGCAACAGCGGCCCGGCACCACCGGGAGTCTTCCCCCGTTTCAATAGTCGTGTTACTACCACCGGAGAACATGTGGATGCCACCAGAATAGTCCGTGGATAGGTAGCCACCAGACGCCAATTCTACCGCGGTCCACAAGGAGTTCTCTGCGACACCAATTTCTGTTCCCTCATTCGGTTTGTCTATGCGACTGCGTTGGAGGCGACCACTACGGTACGGCAAACCGCTGCTGACGGCAGCGACGATATCGCCGTCTTTGGTCCAAGTCGCAGCAATCGCCCAAGGCATCTCAAGTTCTTCGGTCTCCGAGTCAGAAGCCGATTCTTCGGCGTTGGCCGCCACCTGAAGCCCCAAGAAAACGGGCAATAACAACCAGGCGGTCAGACACCGTGGGCACGGAAGATTGGAATTCTTGGTGAGCCGTCGGGTCATGCTGTTCTCCTAAATGTGCAAGTTACTCGCGAACGCGGCGGTCACGATTGTACAATGGCCGCCGCGACTACGCTGAGTAGATCTAGATTTCTGGCCTGGCTACCTGGTGGACCCTGGACTTCGTCATTTGTGACAATTGTCGCCCTCTAGACCTCAATACAACACTGGTCCTGAAATTGATTGACTCGACTTGCCGCGGGTTGCCGCTTTGGTGCGGGTGAGTAAAACTTCGTGAGTGAAGTCAAATTGACTTGCGCGAAAAGTTCTTTAACGGGAAACACTTGGCTTGCGGGCGAACTCTTTGATTCGGCCCGAAAAAGTCGGCCCGGAAAAGTCAGCTCGGTAAAGTCAGCTCAGATAACGCGCCGGAAGATGCCGACCGAGAAGAACTGCGTACTGAACACAATTTGGATACCGATAAGTCCAGGAGGCCCCGATGGGCAAGCAGTATATTTTTACGATGGAATCGATGACCAAGAAGCACGGCCAAAAGGAGGTGCTCAACGACATTTGGTTATCGTTCTACCCTGGCGCGAAAATCGGAGTCCTGGGTTCTAACGGAGCGGGCAAGAGTACGCTTCTCCGAATTATGGCAGGGGTCGACAAAGACTTCGATGGGGAAGCACGGCTGACTTCTGGATTCACTGCAGGTTACCTACCGCAAGAACCGCAGTTGAATCCAGACAAAGATGTCCAGGGCAATGTCGAGGAAGCGGTGGCTATCCGGCGCAAGGTCCTAGACCGCTACAACGAAATCTCGATGGAATTGGGCGAGGTCACCGATGATGCAAAACTACAAAAGCTCTACGACGAAATGGAGCGACTTCAGAACGAGATCGACACCCACAATTTGTGGGAGCTAGACCGCCAAGTCGAAGTCGCCATGACGGTGATGAATTTGCCGCCCGGTGACGCCGACGTCACCAAACTCTCCGGTGGAGAACGGCGTAGAGTCGCACTTTGCAAACTATTGATTGAGCAGCCTGACCTTCTGCTACTTGATGAACCAACAAACCACCTTGACGCCGAGTCGATACACTGGCTGGAACAGCATCTCGATCACTATCCGGGCACGGTCGTCGCGGTAACTCACGATCGCTATTTCCTAGACAACGTCGCCAAGTGGATTCTCGAGCTGGATCGCGGGCAAGGGCATCCTTTCGAAGGCAACTACTCAGCGTGGTTGGAGCAAAAGCAACAACGCTTGGAGAAAGAGCAACGCCAACAACAAAGCCGACAAAAGACACTTGCTCGCGAGTTGGAGTGGATTCGCTCAAGCCCCAAAGCGCGTCAAGCCAAAAGCAAAGCCAGAATTGCATCCTACGAAAAACTGGCTGCGGAGGAATTCGAAGATCGTCCTGACGAACTCGAAATCCAGATCCCGCCAGGTAAACACCTGGGCGAATTGGTTATTGAAGCCCAAGGCGTTACCAAAGCTTTCGACGATCGCGTGTTGATCGATGACCTTAGTTTTCGACTACCGGCTGGTGGTATCGTGGGCGTCATCGGTCCCAACGGTGCTGGGAAGACGACGCTGTTCAAAATGTTCACTGGCACCGAACAGCCTGACCAGGGACAGTTTCGTGTTGGACCAACGGTCGAACTTGGCTACGTGGATCAAAGCCGCGACTCGCTGGATGGCGACAAGACAGTCTATGAAGAAATCTCCGGTGGCACTGACTTGATCGAGATGGGAGGCCGCAAAGTCAATGCGCGGGCTTACGTCTCAAAGTTTAACTTTCGTGGCCCCGATCAAGAAAAGAAAGTTGGTGTGCTCTCCGGCGGCGAACGCAATCGCGTTCATCTGGCAAAGCTTCTACGGCGCGGATCAAATGTTCTGCTACTGGACGAACCAACCAATGATCTCGATGTCGATACGCTCCGAGCGCTCGAGGAAGCGATCCTCAACTATGCTGGTTGCGTAGTCGTGATTTCACACGACCGTTGGTTCTTAGACCGCATCGCAACTCACATCCTTGCATTTGAAGGCGACGGCGAGGTCTACTGGTGTGAGGGCAACTTCGACATGTACGAGTCACAACGCAAGGAACGCCTCGGCATCGCGGATGACGAAGTACGAAAATTCCGCTACAAGAAACTGACGACGTAGCCGCGAATTTCTGAGGCCAAATGGTGCGTTCTCAAGAAACTTATACTCCACGGATGCGAAGAGATTTGCTGGTCACCCCAAATCGCCCCGCTGCAAATCGTTGAGCTTAAGCAAGCTGGTTACAAATGGGCAAATCGCCGCCTACTCATCATCCGCACCAGAATCTGAAAACAGGCTCTTTGCGCCTGAGTTTGCAAGAAGCACCACTGAGATAATGCCGGGAACCAACGTAACGATGCCAAAGCAAGGAACGCAAGCGACCAACGCCGCGTACCACGCTGCTAGATACTCGGTACGAGCGAGCATCGCGCGGCTACCTTGAAAAACAAACAGGTGCACTAGCACGCTGACGACGCAGTAGACAACTGAGCTGGCGCCCTCCCAATCTTCGCTTTGACTGGTCGCTCTCCATGCGGCAGCCAGCGCAAAGCCGGATAGCAGCAACGACACCAGGGAGCCAACCAACATCGCGATCGCGGCGGCCGTAATCGCTCCGCTGGGCACTTGCCAAAGAGGGGCTTCGTCCGCCAGTTCCTCTTTAATCGGCTCAGCCACGCTCGACGTTACGGCGTAGGGATTGGGCTCACCGTCGGTCGAAGACTGCTCAGAAGTCACTTTCGCACTATCGGTAGGCGCTGAGCTGAGCGATGACTTGCTCTAGCTGCTGATCGCGTAATTCCCTTCGCTGCCGTTCCAGGGCATCAACATCGACAGGCAATTGCATCGGCCCGTAAACGTAGTCGACAGCGGGAACAAACTCTTCCGCAAGCGATTGACCGCGGACATATTCGCCCTCGCCATCACCTCGGTCGGCATTCAAGTGGTTGATGATTAGTAGAACGTCCAAAGGTGATAGTCGATTGTCACCGTTCACATCCGGATAGATTGCCCCGTCAGGTTCACCACTACCGCCACCTACACCTGGTGGGCTGCCAAGTTGGTAACCTTCGCGATTGAGCAGGTTAATCAGCAACAGAATGTCTAGCGGCGATACAACCCCGTCGCCGTTAACATCGTTGTGTATACGCGGATTCTGGAAAGGTGAAAACTCGATGACATCGATCGTGAATTCACGAGATCTTTGGTCGCCATTAACCGCCCTCGCGGTCACTTCAAGAGAAACTGCCGAAGTGGTGCGCAAATCCAAAGCCGCGTCATAGCGAAGCTGCAATACGTTGCCGGAGATTTCGAACCTGGAATCGGAGACGCTGAAAGAATATGCATCATTATCTTGGTCCACGACCGACAATGTGCCGACAACAGCACCGGGCATCGAAGCTTCGACCTCGCTGCGACTGAGCACGATGTCAACCGGCGGGTCATTACGATCAGCAACGTTAACAATCACTTCCGTTGAGATCGTATGGTTTGGCTCACTGGCGTCCGTGGCAGTGATTTCGAGTGCGACCGTTGGCTCTTGCTCTCGATCAAGTTCTTGGCCGGGCGCCAGACGCAGTACACCTCCTTCGACGATGAAGCGGTCGTCACTGACAGCAAAGGCGTAGTCGCTATCGACATCTTCGTCTTCAACAGAAACCGCGCCGACAGTCGCGCCCTTCGATGCCTCATCGACCTGCAAATTTTCAACGGTTAGCTGCGTTGGAGCATCGTTGGCGTCGAGTACTTCGACCGAATGTGCCGATCCAATCTTTATCCGTGGATCGGACACATCCGTTGCCAAGAACTCGACATCAAAACCATTGCTGCCTTCGAAATTGACTGGGCCCCGCAAGAATATCCGGCCGTTGTCGACAACGAATCGAGAATCAGACGTCGTAACGTGGTACTCCGCGTCTTTGTCAACGTCGACGATTGAAATGTAGCCGACCAACGACCCCACATCGGTATTTTCCGCGATTGCAGGGATATCAAAGAACAGTCGCTGAGGAAGGTCATTAACCGGTTGTACGTCGAGCTGCACCAGCACTTCGGTAGAATTCAAACCGTCATGCACCCAGATCGATGCGGCATCAGGCCCCGAGTAATTTTCGTCGGGCTGGTAAGTCCACTGGCCGCGCGGTGTGAGGGCAAGCACACCGTGCTCAGGCTGCTGGGATAACGAATACCACAGCGAATCTTCCTCGGGATCAACGATCTGGTCCGATGCGGATAGGGTCCATTCGTCGAGGCTGTCTTCATCGAAGATGCGAGAGTCGAGATCGATCGCCTGTGGCGGTTGGTTCTCACCAACAATTTCAACACCAAACCGAACCTCGGTAGGCTCACTGCCGACGGAAACAACAATGGAATCCGCTACCCCGAGTTCAGCCGAGTGAACTCCAGCCGAGCTCGACACCCAAACCTGATCAGGCCCAAGTCGCAGTAGCGAGCTCAAACGCGGCGCCTGGCCGGTTACCCCAACTTGGGATCGGCCTGCGGGTTGCCAGGATCCAACATCCCAAACGATTAACTCACCTGGCACGTCGTTTGACCCGGTGACGATTCGCCCAGATTCGGCCGATGCATCAACGGGCTGGGCTGCTTCGGCCAACAAGGCCTCCAGCACGAGTCCAGCTCCGGTGAGCCGCAAGACTTCGGCACCCCCGCCTTGAATGGTCAGGACCGCAATTTTGCCGTCTGAGCTAACATCAATTGCTTCCACCGATTGAGCCGACAGATAATGCTGTTCAACTTGCGATGTATCACTGGGGCGGTGCCAAACGACGGCAGTACCGTCGCCGGCGGAACTGGCAGTTATGTACCCCGCATCGGGCACAGCTGCTAGGAGATCGGCCGATTTCCCAGGCTGCAACGTAACATCCAGTGCACCGGCGGTAAGCTGCCCTGAAGCCAGTTGCAAATCGCCGCCAGTGGTGGAGCGGGCCAGCAACAAAAAGCCATCCCCGGAACGCTCGATTCGCTCGAGTCGGCTTTGTCCACCCAGGCCTCGTATGGTAACTGGGGTAACAGCGCCGGACTCCAAATCGAACTGTTGGATCGAGCCGCCGTCGTCGGAGAGTATGAGTGCGGTTTCTCCCATCGAGAGAACTTGCGCTGGTTCTGTTCCCAGGTCTGGTTCTTGAGAGGGTTCTCCCCCACGCAGCGAGCGCATTTTGCCAGTCGAGTCGAGTGACCAGACCAGCGTGCCAGCGGAATTCGCTAGGACGAATTCCGCGGCTGAAGAAGACACCTCATTTGCGACTGCCGCAATCCGGCTGGGCGAGGTTTGTTTTTGGAATTGTGCATCGGTCAGCAGCGATAGCGTGTAGTCTCCGGCCTCGAGACCTTCGAAGATTGCCTCGCCACTTTCGTTCGTGATGCGGATCTGTTCGTCGTTGTCGAGCTGCCCGTTAAAATTCTGATCGATGTAGACGATTCTACCTGCAGCTGGCGTTTCGCCAGAATCCATGAAGACGGAAACATTCACGCCCGCGAGCAATCGCCGACATTCCAGCGGCTCCAATACCAGGCGTAGGCCACGCCGAGTCGCGGCAGCCTGCTCGACTGCCTTCCGGTCTCTGTTGGCGCGGACTGACTTGGAAGGGCCAGTTCGCCTGCGGCGGTGATTGGTCATGGATGTTTGGCCAAATGCATTTACGTCCAAAGGTTTTGAAGTCCCATTGTAACGGATTTGCTGGTTTTGAGTAAAGCAAATGGCTGGAAACCCTGACCTCCCTGTCGAGTTCTCGGCGGGGTAAGAGTCTGGTTGAGCCCCCCGCCTGGGCCCTTTA
This sequence comes from Planctomycetaceae bacterium, assembly GCA_003501565.1. Lineage (GTDB taxonomy): Bacteria > Planctomycetota > Planctomycetia > Pirellulales > Pirellulaceae > Aureliella. Next base: position 6,917 of record DNPC01000861.1, read on the forward strand.
GAGCTCGCGTTGAAAGCACCCGGTCAGAGGGCTTTCCGGCAGGACTACTTTGGACTAGAAATCGGGGGCAGGCAGCGGGACAATTAGTGGGATGT
>DNPC01000533.1 GCA_003501565.1 Planctomycetaceae bacterium
ACTGAACGAGGAAGTGTCCATTTCATTGCAAATTTCCTTTTCACTCGAGGTGGTTACCGATGGAACGAAGCGTGCCCGCAGCACAACCACCGGGGTAAAGTAGACGATGGTCAGTCTTGACTGATTTCGCTTGTAAGCTGTTGCAGTTGTAGCTCGACGATGCTGAGCGACCCCTCCAATTCCTGAGGCTGCCAAGCCCCGTCAGGAGAGTTCAAGAAATCATCAGCACCTGTTTGGCCAACTCCGGTAGACAATGTTGTTTGGCTGGTGTCGCTACTCTGTTGCGTTTTCTGAGTTTCGCCCCAATGCACTCCCCATGTGAAAGCCGCAGCGGCAATCACAGCAGCAATCAAGGAAGCTGTAGCGGCCAATTGCAGTTTGGTGGTAGAGCTTAAAGTTGGCTGAAGTTCGCGTGGCAACTCAACGCGATGTGGGCTGCGGGCATGTGCCAGAGCCTTCCGCAGCAGAGTCGCAGCTTCGTCCGCTGAACCGAGGCGATTGCTTCGCTCGGGTTGCAATAACATGTCCAGCAAACGTTCAAACCACTTCGGATAAGCCTCGTTGATTTCGGTCACGGGTTTTGGCTTTGTCTTACCGATCTGGTGGACGATTTGCATCGTCGAATCACCCGTTGCCGGCGGCCGTCCGGTAGCCAGTGCGTACAACACCGCTCCTAGGCTATATAAATCACTGCGATGATCTATCGATTGACCTTGTGCCTGTTCTGGGCTCATGTACTGCGGAGTGCCGGCCAGCATCCCACTGCCGGTGAGGGTTGAGTCGTCTAGTGCGCGGGCTAGGCCGAAATCTGTAATCATCACTCGGAATCCGCCGCCATCGAGCATCAGATTTGCAGGCTTGATGTCGCGGTGCACAATGCCCTGTTCGTGTGCTGCCGCCAGTCCTTCCGCAACTTGGTGTCCAATCGATAACACTCGATCAATTGGGAGTGGTCCGTGTTGATCCAGGAGTTGTTGTAGGTTGCCACCGGTAATCAGGGGCATCGTTATATAAGGAACGCAGTCGCGTTTGCTGCCGCGTGTGGCGGTGCCTGCAACCACCTGGGGCTCGTGAATGGTCGAAGTCGCCGAGCCGTCTGAGATCGAAAAGATCGGGACAATATTGGGATGAACGATTGCCGCGGCAGCCTGGGCTTCGCGGAAAAAGCGTCCTCTGGCTGCACCGCAGCCGGCCAGCATCGGTGACAGGAGTTTGATTGCAACATCACGTTGCAGCGCCGCATCGTATCCACGTGCAACAACACCCATTCCACCCTGCCCAATAACCGAGCGGACTTCAAGCCCGTCTAGCTGTCCAAGTGGACGCGATCCAAAAGAGTCTTCCGCTGTATTGGCTGGCTCAAGCATGCTTTGTAACCATTGTTGTTGCACCAAGACGTTGGGTGCATCAACACTGCCCGGAGCATTGATATTTCCATCACCGGAGACTTTGCGGAGTCCTTCGGCTGCCAGTCCGCTGAGCGAAAAACCGCTGGTTTCTTCAGCATAGTTTCGACTGTCCAGGGCATCACGGGTATCGGCTAGCCATGATTCCTGTGCTTCAATCTGTTCGAGACGTTCGCGACAGGCCGGGCAGGTGCTGAGCTGTTCTGCCAAGGTTTGGTGTTCACTCTCAGGGAGCGTGTCCCGAACGAGTTGCTCAATCTTCGATGGATCGCATTGGCAAGGCCGAGCTATCATTTGTCTGCTTCTCGAAAGGGTTGAACGATCCGTTTGATTTTCGCCAGCACGCGACTTCTGGCGACGTAAAGTGCGCCGATCGACATGCCGAGCTCCTGAGCGACATGCTCGCAGGGACGCTGCTTAACTGATGTCTCCCAAAATGCTTGCCAGCTCGTCAGCGAAACTTGTTGCCGTACCTTCGCCGCCGCCCACCGGAATTGCTCGCGGCGACCTTCCAGTTCGAACAGCTCGCTATCCTGCGATTGCCGCAAGTCTAGCTGGCCTGCATCCACCACGTTTGTCTGGTTGCGACCGCGGACGGTGTTGCGACGCAGCATGTCGATGGTCGCGTTGCGAGCGATTCTTGCTAGCCAAGCGCGAAACTTGCCCTGTTTGCTGGGATCGAAGTTCTCAACTTGGCGGCTAATTGACCACAACACTTCCTGCGACACCTCAAGTGCATCCGCATCCTGCAAGCCACGACGCCGAGCGATGTTGTAGATCGCTTTTTCGTAGATCGAGCAAAACTCAATCCACGCCGCTGCGTCCTGCTGGTCCTGCAGGCGCACCAAAAGCGAAATTCGGGTCTCTGGAAGCGTCATCATGTCCCTGGCTCAGCGGGGGATGCGTTTGGGCGTGTTGACTGTGGCAAGTAACCTGCCGTCAAGAAGATTCACGCACGGATGTCCGACATCTTACAGGCCTGGCAGAAAAAGTTTTTTGACGCAGCTCAGAATTGCGGTTGGGACGGTCAAAATGGCAGCGTCGCACAAGACAGCGCGGGCGCAAAAACTTCAAAGCGTAGAGCCAAAACCAGGCTAACTAGGCCGCCCAGCACAGATGGTCGACTCGTCGGGGCGATTACTGGAGAGCGCGAGTGGCGGGACGCAGCAGTAGGCGGATAGCTGCGGATAGATAGCATTCATTAATCCATCAATGCTCGACGCCACCAACACGCGTTTGAGGCTGGGCACCAAGAACTGTTCATCACGAAGCGGGAAACACCACTTGAGCAACCGTCTTGCGCCCGCAGGCGAAATGAGGTAGCCACAAGTACCGAACGCATTGTTGAGCCGGAGTGCGGCGCAGTCTTCGGGCCGTCCCAGCACTTCTTGGATTTGTTCTGGGCTGGGGTTCTTCAAAGAGAAGTGTCCCCGGAAACTCATGTTGGGCGAAAGTCGCAAATCAACGGCCGAGTCAGTGTTGTAGCCGAGCAGGAGAATATCCCAGGCAGCCGTGGCCGAACTGAAACGGGCCAGAATCTGCTCAAGGCATTGATGTAGCCCTGGCGAGACCACGGCGTCGTCTTCGAGCAC
>DNPC01000553.1 GCA_003501565.1 Planctomycetaceae bacterium
CGTTTCGTCGGGATAGCACTCGTAGCTCCAGTTGCCGGCGGGCAATCTGGCGGAAAAGTATCCGTCTTTATTGGTGCTTACCACCGAACGACTGCCCAAACGCCAGAATGAGACCGGCACGTTTGCAGCAGGTTCATTCAAATCGGACAAGACTCTCCCACTGACGTTAGAAAGGGGTTCTAGCCGGATCTCGATGGACTCGTTCTTTCCTCGCGTTACTTGGATTGGAGTCGGTTCAAATTGTGGTCCGTCAGAGTCGTCCACTACTTGATAACGTCCAAGGGGGACGGTGAATTCGAATCTACCGTTGTCATCAGTGATGGACCGAGAACTCTGCGTACTATAGGTGCTCCCGACGGTTGATAAGCACAGAAGCTTCTCCTTTCTCATCGGCTTGCCTTCGGGATCCAACAGCCGTCCGCTTACTTTGCCCGTAGCTTGCAAATTTGCAACAAGAACCTTGGAGGGTGATAGAAATGGTACTCGGACGGTCGGAATCTGCTGCTCACCCCACTGACTCGTCTTTACAAGCACAGAATGAACAGTGGCAATTTCCGGAGTCTCAAGCATCGCAACCCCTTGTTTGTCTGTGGAAGTCGCTGTTTGCTCCTGGACTTCCCTCGCAGGGGGACCGGTGTATGAGTCAAAGCGGACGGCACCCAACATGACCGTTGCTCCGGTCAAGGCCCTACCGTCCGGCGCTCGCACTCTGACCTCCAGGGTTTCAGGCCGCTTGAGAACGATACGAAGAGGTTGCTTGATCGAGTCAAAGGCCGCGACTGCGTATCCTGGCTTGTAGACCGAACCCGAGACCCGCGGGCTGGCATTCGAATACCAATCGGAGCAGTCGAAGGAGAATTCTCCATTGGCATCCGTCGTCACTTGTTTTGAGGGATTTACGCCGCGAATAGGGAGGGAAACCAGTAGTGCACCTGAGACTGCCTCTCCCTGCTCATTAACCACCCAGCCAGAAACTATGGTTGGCGAGGTTCGATCCGGAAGTGGCAACGTCTTTTGGCCGAATGCGAACTGAAACGTTGGCAGGGTGGAAGCAGCGATGACTAAGCAAAGTAGTAACTGCCATCTCGATTGCGCCCGGTGTGTTCTCGGGTTGACCACACGACGAATGCGCTTCGAAATCGAGCTTTCGCCTAGGACTGCTGTTTTAGGGACCCATTTCTGTCGCGTTTGGAAGAGCCGGGAAAAGCGGGATGCCAAAACAAGAGCCTGAGCATACTGTGAAGGTTCATCGATCTGTTGCACCAAGACAGCATCATCGCAGCACTCCTCTCTTGCCCGTCGCAATTCGCGTGAGACTACCCAAACGCAGGGATGCGGCCACCAGGCAACTGCGACGAGGCGTTGGAGCCACTCAACCCAAAGATCGAACCTTCGAATATGGTTCATTTCATGTGCAATCACGCAGCGCCTTTCCGGTTCATTTAAGTGCGATGCCGCCCATGCAGGCAAGACGATCGTCGGCTTCCATAGACCTGTGGCGAAGGGAGTCTGCAGATCTTCCGCCAAGAGTACGCTCGGCTTACGTCTCAATCCGCAACGGACAGTGAGTTCGTCGCAAAGCTGCAGCGTTGAGGAATCGACAACTTGTGCACGACTCACAACGGATTGCACCTGCAACCAACTTCGAAAGATCTTCAAGGCCAGAAAGAGAACCCCCAAGATGTAGGCGAAACCGCACGCCCAAAGTAGCTTGGCTTCCAAGCCATAGCCAATAGGTGCAGCAGGTTGGCTTTTCTGCACTACAGGATTGTGCTCGTCAGCCACCGTCGCTTGCATCAGCCCAGGACTAGCTGTCGCACTGCCCTCTGACGTGGATTCCGCAGAACTAGAGACCCCGGCGTCCATATAAAGTGAATCGCTTGTACTATGGGCAAGTCTCATCTCAGACATCTGAGCGGGGAATCCCAACGGCGCAGACACGTCAATTGTGATTGGTAGAAATACGATAAATTTTAGCAAGGCAATCAACAGAATCGCGTGCCTAAGGCGTGGCGACCAGTGTCGAAGTGCGAAAACCAACGCAAGCGCAAAGAGTGCAACTATCGTTGCTTGCACAAGACCTAGCCAAAGCCATGAGGCGTTGAGTTTTTCGAAAGCTTGCAGCATGAGCATCACCGTCCCTTTTTGTGTTTCTTCGAACGAATTTCGTCGATAGTTTCTTGCAACCTGTCGAGTTCTTCGTCGGTCGGAATTTTGGAATCAAGGAGCTCGGCCACAAGATCAAATCTAGCTCCATCGAAGACACGGTCGACGAAGTCGCGAATTAACCGACTCTTGATAGTGCGCGACTTTCGGGGGCGGAACAGGAACGCCTTCCCACGCTTTTCTTCCTCAACAGAAACTAAACCCCGCTCTTGCAGACGACCAACTAGGGTGAGCACTGAGGCGTGACTGAGCTTCCTTCGTTCTTCGATATGTTTTCGGATCTCGGCGGCTGTCAATGAACCTTCGCGCCAAAGCACCGCAAGAATATCGAGCTCCGCTTCCGGTATTCGCATCTGAGACCTCTTTAAAAACGACGTTTGTCATTTTTGCAGAAAAATGACACATGTCAATATAAGAGTCCTTGGTACGGCAAGAATACTGCCTGGGAAAAGTCGGGACGTTGATCCTGTCGGCCACCGGGCGCTAAGCGCTGCGCTTATCGCGAATCAACGCAGCAGAACTAGCTGTGCTTCGAGCTTGTGTAGCCATGTCCGGCAACTGATACCGAAGGGACCTAATCTCCTTTGACGCATACAGAGGTTGCATCGTTTTCGGCAGCAAGAGTTGGAGCGTATTGATTCGGGGTCAAACTTGCAGCGCGTCGCGCGGTGCGGTGCGATGAGGCCTAGCTGATTGATGCATTTGTGAATTGCAATCAACCTGTAGTATTGATGGAGGTATGGAGTTCAGAGACTAGATCACGGCATTCAGGTCGTTCGGTTCATATTCTCGTATCACGTCTGTCATCTCACTCACTGCCCCGCTTCTGAAACCGTCTGATCTGCGGAGCAATCCTTTTTCAAAGTAGACTTAGTAGTGGATTTCGTTTCACTGGAGATTAATTCCAAAGCTCCCTTGAAAATCCGCGTGAAGTTTTGGCGGTCCGCTGGAAGAAAAGAAGGACTATGGCAACTGTTTGTCAGTAAGTGAGAACCGACCAGATTAGGAAACAGGGCTTGGCTGCGAGCAATCAATTTCTCCCCGGGGAAGGAGAGGTCATGATCCGCCGCGATGACGAAAACGGGCGCTGTCAAGAGTTTGAGATCTTGAGGATGAAGGATTGGCGGCGCAGAAAAATCTACGTTCCAATGCCGGATCGCGTCGCCAAGGTAAGGTGACCATAGCTCGTCACCCGATGTAAGCAATCCACTCAATGCTCGATCGCGATTCTTCTCAGATGGAAATAGCTTGTAACGCAATATAGGCAGTGCGACACGCCAGACGTTTTTCACGACTGGCCCGCTAACAACCGAAGCTGGCACGACCAGCACCATGCCACTGATTCGATCCGGAGAAGCTTTTGCCAACTGCAACGCAACGCCTCCGCCCCAGCTAACGCCGCAGATAATTGCCCGCCCAATTCCAAGGCCGTCCATCACTTCACATAACCACCGGCCGTATTCGTCGGAGCGAAAGTCGAGCCGAACCTGTGCCGCGCGAGTCGACTGGCCTGGGATGTTAACCGCGTAAATCCTTCGCCTTGCGGGCAAGTCATACAGCTCGCCAAGCGCAAAAGGTGCACCTGCCATCGCTCCGTGCAGAATTATCAGTGGAGCTTGATCGTCAAACTGACCGTCATCGGGAGGCCCGATCATCACGTCAACGAAGCCGAAAGACGTTTCAATGCGTTTTGTATCGACTTCAAACTTCAGAGCAGCCGCAAAACGATCGTGCCAGTCGTTCAACAGCTGGAACGACATTTCGTTTTTCGCCAGTTGGATGGCCTTCATCGTTTGAGTCCCTCGATCTGGTGTTCGACTAACATACGAAGCTGAGTAACTCCGGCATCGACGTCTGCGAATCTACATTTGATTTGGATAATCAAGACGAAGTAATAGTTTGCAAAAAACGTCATCGTCGCCGCTCGAATGTCGGTATTTGTGTGAAGCTCTTTCCGTTGCACAGCTGCTGACAGAATCGCAGCAACTTGACCTCCGACTTGCTCGACCTGTTCAGTAAACCGGTCGCCCCAGGTCCCTCGGGCAAACAGGGAGTGCTCCAGGAAGTTGGCGTACAAATCAGGTTCCGAGGCATATTCTTTTAAGAACGACTCTCCGATGAATTGCAAAGATTTGCAAACAGGCAGATCCGGCTTTGCAGAGGCAAAGACAACCTCGGCGATATTGTTGATGTCGTGATGAAGGACCTCATACAGCATTTCCTCCTTGCTCCCGAAATGTGCCATGACGGTTCCAGTCGCAACGCCAGCTGATTCAGCGACCTCGCGGATCGTCGTTGCAGCGAACCCTCTCTTTTTGAGCGCTTTACGAGCGTTCTCAAGCAGCAACCGGTGAGTCGCTTCGCTTTGCTGCTTCCTGGTTTTCGGGTTCTTGTTTCCTGGCATACAGACAATTTAACAGAATAGACGAACGTGTTCAATGAACGTGTTCAATACTCGTACATTTGTGTTGATTAGGTTTCCTCGCAATAGGCAACGCAATAAGCAGCATTGCCCGGTCCTGGTGCGGGCTTCGCGAGAGCGAAAACCCCGACGCAGATTTGCAGCTTCTCCAACTTGCTGAAGTTGCATCGTCTTCGGCAGCAAGAGTTGGAGCGCATTGAAGGCGAAGACATCGACCTATGTAGGTTCGAGCCAGAGCCGCTGAGGTACATTTGACCGGTGGTTTCCAGATGGTTTTCTTCGCCGCTTCGGCTTGTCCAACTTCTCGGAGTTCTTCACTTAACTAATTCGCTTCGATCTGGAGCCCAACGCAACCTAATAACGGATTTGAGTCTTGTTGCGCTACCTGTTCGGTCTGGCGTTCTGCCCGCCCCCAATTTTGCCTCCCTTTCGCTAGTCGCGGCTGGCTTAAGCAACGCTTCACGGGAGACGGAATCGAGTATATGAGACTGCTGAGCACTGAAGAGCCTACAGAGGCATAACAGGGGAATGCACTAACATCTCGCTTAGCGTTGAGGCAATCGTCAGGGGCGA
>DNPC01000557.1 GCA_003501565.1 Planctomycetaceae bacterium
GGTCACAGGCAACGATCCGAACCGATAACGCCCTTGCGAGTCAGTGGTTGTGGTTTCAAGTACAGTTCCCTCACCATCGACCAGCCGCACCGCCATATCTGCCAATTCATTACCAGATGTTCGTCCGGATCTCTGCTCGTTTCTGTCGGCCGGCTGAGTGCCGCGCGTCAGCTCACCTGCAGGTGCAACAGTTGCAGCACCCAAAACTCGCCCGCTCACCCCCGCGTGCATAAAGAACACGTCCGACTGTAAGCCTTCAAGACCTGTATTTCGCTCGAGGACATCTGAAAGACTCGTCGATTGAAGATCACGAAGCTCACGGCCTTCGAAGGTATTCTCGTACCAAAAACGATCACCAGATCGTAAACGTTGGAATTGATCTGAGATAATCAGGCTAGTTAATTCGCCAACAGAAGCACCCCGCACATGGTCCTCTGCCATCAACCCAACCCATAAGTCGATGTTGTTAACGTCCCCGTACAAACTTTCGAGATCAGCCTGCAGCTGTGAGTCCGAAGTAATGTCTTCGAAGCCGTCGACTGGCTCAAGTCCGTAAGCCACGCGCGTCGAATTGTAGTCGGCTAGCCCATGGTCGCGGCCGCGCTGGATATTGAGCGCGACCAAATCCAGGCCTCCGCTCCCTGGCGGACCGAACAAAGCGTTTCTCAAGCTGTCGACTACATGTAGATCAACCTCTTGCGACTGAATGGATGCGTTAAACTTCAATACCGAGTCGATGCCAGTTTCTTCCAGCACCGCCGGATTGAAGAACGTCTCAAACAGCCCCATAGAATCACGCACTTCCGTACCATCGTTGCCCATGAAGCCAATCTCGTCATTCAACGTGCTATGGCCAAAGCGAAATGCGGCAGTGGAGAACTCGTTAGCAACGGTCGGATCGACGGTTGAGTCATATCCGGTGTAGCTTCCAAGTGCTCTGTTACCCAACAACGCGGGCAAAAACTCATTGTAGGTAATTGCTTGGATTTGCGCGACCACCGACGCGCGAGCTTCTTGATATATCGCTTCGTCGTCCAGCGACGGATCTCGTTCTGCGATTTCTGCAGCGAGCCGGTTGTGTTCACGGACGAACAAAACGTGCATCGCCGTCAGCGATGGATTTTCGGCGGCTCGTACGTCTCCCGCTAGCAAGTTGCCATCATCATCGGTCGGTAGTAAACCATCGTCGGAGATCAACAGTTCGCCACCAGAGAATAGTCGCAGTGAATCAGCGGTAGCCGAGTCACTTCCGTAGACCATCGATCCATCAATAAAGGCCGTGATACTATTGATTTGTTCGCGGGGGTTTTCCACACTCGTACCTGTGTCCGGATCGAATTCAGAACGAGTGAACGGGATTGATGCTTCTCCGGTAGAAAAGGGATCGAACTGAGGATCGCCGGTCGGGACTTCGATCGCTAGTGATTCACCATCTTCCTGTGCGTGCGTCAGGTCGATGTCATGATCAATAAACTGCCCCCATACGTACACGAAAGCAGACAACCCGCGTTCACTCCACTCGGACCCACTATCCGTCTCAGCGAGCAGATTGCTTACTTCACGAGTGCTTGGTCGGTCCGCGCCAGCTGGCTCGGAAATCCCGTCCGCGTAGCCTGGTTCAGCGATTCTCAGAAGCGTTTGCCCAGCGCTGCCAAGCAGCGGATTTTCCAAGTTGTTGCCTGTTCCGTCGATGGAACGAACTTGGCCAACCGTCGATGGATCAACGCGGGATTGACTATCACCTCGACCACGTTGGTCGCCAACTGGATCCCTTTGATCGTTTGCACCTGGCTGCCCGTCACCAAGAGTGCCACCTGCGTCTGGACCGGGGCGTGATTCCGAAGAGTCCCCGCGACGATTGAGACGGTTTACAATTCGCAGCACATCACTGGGACTTCGAAACCCATCGTTGTCCACGTCCATAAACAGTAGTGGGTCGACGCTCGCATCGGGACGATTGAGCGCGTTAATCAGCATCAACGCATCGTTGGGAGCGACTTCACCATCATCGTTGACATCTTCGGGGTCAAAATGGTTGTGCTGCATCCCGCCAAGATCGGCTGCGAGCAATTGCCGATTTTCGAGTTGTTCACTTGAAAGGCGACGGCTGGCATTGCGAACCCGCTGGCGTTCGCAGTGCAATAGACGCCTGCGGCGTCGTTGTGTCAGTGCCCGATGAATTGAGGACTTTACTCGTCTGAAGATACTCATTTTCCTGGTCCCGCGTTTTAGAGAAGAGTGGTCCAGCGAAGTCCCCACCAATTCAGCCCGCTGGGTCATATTACGCTAGGGCAGAAAAACGTATGCTATGTCACAGAAAACCAGTCGCTAATCGGGAAGACGACCTTCCCGGCTAATTCGAATTTGAGAGTTTGTATGTTCAACACGGACTTCAGCAGCATTGTCGCAATTGTGCCTTCTTCGGGCGGCTCCGGAGGTGGCAGTTGGACGATGCTGATTGTCTACTTCTGCCTCGCAATCCTAGTATCGTTCGCTTGTTCAATTTTTGAGGCGGTGCTCCTAAGTGTAAGCCAGCCGTTTATCGCAACACTGAAAAAGATGCAACCGGCAACCGGCAACCGTTGGGACAAGTTAAAGACGCAAATCGATGGTCCGCTGACCTCGATCTTGACGCTCAACACGATCGCACACACAGTCGGATCGATCGGAGTTGGAAAAGAAGTTTCAGGCCTCACCCGGGGTTCAAGCTATGGTGGCTGGATTGATGGATTGACGGCAGCATTGATGACTTTCGCAGTCCTAGTGCTATCAGAGATTATCCCTAAGACACTCGGGGCCAAATACTGGCGTCGCTTAGCCCCGATCGTGGGATTGCTGCTTGAAAAACTCACCTGGCTAATGACACCTGTCATCTGGTTCATCAGACTGTTCGGAGGGTCCGGGCATGGCGAAGCCGAGTTTAGCCGCGAGGAACTCAAGGTGATGGCCGACATTGGACATAAGAAAGGCAAGCTACAAGAGGGTGAGTCCCGCATTCTAAAGAACCTTTTACAAATGCGTGACATCGAGGCTCGCGACGTGATGACTCCCCGCGTTGTCGTTTTTTCAATTCCGCAAGAAACAAAAGTTGCGGATTTTATGCAGCAATACGAAGACTGCCCGTTCTCGCGAATTCCGCTGTACCGCGACACCCCTGACCAAGTCGCCGGATTCGCCCTTCGCGACGATATCCTTCTAGCTGCCGCAAAAGAGAGAGTCTCCGACAGTCTGTCTGAATACTCGCGTCCAATCCACACTGTTTCCGAGTCGATGCCGCTGACGAAAGTATTTGATCAAATGGTAACCAATCGTTACCACATTGCCCTGGTGGTCGATAGCTACGGCGGACTAGCGGGGTTAGTGACACTTGAGGACATTGTCGAAACCTTGCTTGGGCTGGAAATCGTTGACGAAGCGGACACCAAAGCCGACATGCAGCAATTTGCTCGCTCCCAGTGGGAAAAGCGAGCCAAGAAACTTGGGTTGTCCATCGAGAACTTGGGGCTGCCAGGCAACGGCGAGACAACGAACGAGTAGTTCAATCCAACAAGAATTCCAGATTGCCACTTTCGTCAAACTCGAGCGGTTGAGGATCCGACAGGATTTCTAAGTGGCTCGACGCCTGGGCTTGCGATAGATAGCCGGACGAACACGCAACTTCATCTAGCGATAGCGTGTCGCGAATCCACATGGCGCGAACCTGCTCCGGTTTCAAATAGCCAGCTAACTGACATGCGGTTGTGATCGCCTCTCGGTCACACGAGAAATCTACCGGCAGTTTGGCTCCAGAGATGTGCCCGGCTGTGATGCAGTTCTTCCGAGTCGAGGCGAGATTGATCTGCTCCAACACTCGCTGATGGCAAAGGTCCGCAACGCCAATCCCTGAAGCATTACCATTTGTCTGCTCCGTGAGCGAGCGCACGTAAATATGGTGTATATCAGGTCTTTCATCGCCGATCGCAGCGTTGTCATTGCGTTTGCGTCCTACGATATTTGTGTCGATTCCAGTCCCCGAGATATTTTTTCCCATGCGATCGATGACCAGGAAATCTGCCTGATCAAATGGCAAACTCGGCATTAACGCCTTTACTTCATCAAGTAGTTTTGGCTCAGTCTCAATGATCGACTTTGGTGGGACACCGACAATGCGAGTCGTTTCCTCGTATCCGTTTTCGAGAATCGCCAGTCCGCCAATAACGCCGCACTTTTCGATGACCTGCGTCGCAACCGAACGTACAATTGCACCAAAGCTAGACTGGACGATCGCTTGGTGATACAGTTCAGCGCCCCGAGCATTTCCCAGGCCGATCAACATCATCTTCATCAACCCACTTTCTATATCCCCATGAAAGCGGGTATGCGGTTTGATTCGGTTTACGACCAGTACTCCATCTGCCTCGGCCGCGTGCCGGTCGATAAAGATAGGAAAGCCGAGTTCTGAGTGGCACACCTCGACAACATCCATCGAGCCGTGAATCGGGCATCCCAACGATTCCTCGGTGACTCCAAGACTCTTTAGTACGGCGAGCTGTCCGTCGACCGAAGCATTACCATGACTACCCATCGCAGGTACTACAAACGGTTCGCAGCCCTGCGTTTTGAGCCAGTCAACTGACGCTCGGAGAATCGTAGCTATATTCGCGATCCCACGACTACCGGCCGTAACCGCAATCCGTTTCCCCTCAAGCCGCTGAGTTGTGCTCTCCTGCAGTCGTTTTAGTTGCTTAACAACTTCCCCAGGTAAATCATCCAAGCGTGGTCTTGGGAACGTTTGTCGGACACGGAAGAAGCTTGGCAGTTGTTTCATAGTTACCGATCGCTAGCGCGAACCCCAAGCACACAGTCCAACTAGTTAGTTACCAGCTTCGTCACCGGCGGCCATGAACTCAGCCAGCTGGCGATGATATTGCCGTTCATGTGGACTGAGAGCGATGGCTTGCCGCTGTTGTCGAATCGCCTCAACAGTGTTCCCTGCTGCAAATAGGCAACGGGCGTACGTGTCAATCAAGCTTGCTCGATCGGGTCGCAACTCAGTCGCGCGGCGGCTGAGCTGCAAGGCTTCTTGCTGATCGACCTCACATTTAGCCAACAGCCAGGCGAGTTGATTGCATGCGAGAGCGAGATTCAACTCAAGAGTATTTTTGCGCTGGCGGTCATTGTTGGATACATAAGCCTGCTCGGCTTCAAGGACCGTCTCACGGTGCTGTTGCCGCGCCCGATCGAGGAGTTCGAGATAGGTCTTTTCGAACCGTTTTTGGCTTGCCAATTGACGAAACGCGATGACCGCATCAGGATTCAACTCGTTGCCCGCCAACGTTGATTCAACAAGATACTCCGCCGCCTGATCAAACTGCTCTTCCTCAATTGCGACCAAGCCTGCAAAAAAGAGATAGTTCGAAGCGACGCGTTGGCGAAGGTCCAATTGGCCAAGAGGTGTCTCGACCTGTTCTTCAGAAAAAACCCTATAGACCGGCT
>DNPC01000301.1 GCA_003501565.1 Planctomycetaceae bacterium
TCCTCTCGTTTTTCTTTTTCCTCGCGTTTGTCTTTTTCCTCTCTGTGCAGCCGGTCTGGCAACCATTGGGGTATCTGAAGTGCAAGCGAACCAAACCTGAACTCTCGCCTGTCCAGCTTCCAACCGCCCAAGCTTCCAACTACGCTCGCGGGACCTACAGATACATGCCAACGAAGGCACCGTTTTCGTCGATTTCAGCTTGCTGCTTTTCAATTCGCTGAACTGTCTTGCTCAAATCACCGGCGGCAATGAACCGGCCGAACTCAACAACGACATTGCGCTCGACTGTCTCTCGCAACCATTCGACGATGCTTTGATTGAGCCAACTACACGTCTCTTGCGTAAGTTCAATCTGCAAATCGCAATTTCGGACTTGAAGGTCCTGGTCGCAGGTCATGACGGTACCCTCAAATTCGAACTGCATCATGCCGGACAAAGGATCGTTGGTGAGGTGGTACACGCACTGGGCGTTGTGCAGGAAGTAAGAGTTGTGTGTGCCGTGCTTTGCAATCGCCTCCTTGAGGCGTTGGATCTTGGCCGCATACTTGGGTGATGCATCGATGGGCGCATCCAATCGCGTAACGCTCCGCATTGGAACGCAATCGAACGTGATTTCGACCCACCGTCCGAAACGATCCGGTTCCTGGTCTGCTGAATGCTCAGTCATGGTGTCTTCCAGTACTGGCGCGAGGAATTCTGTCGCTGTTGTTGCCCAGTCGCGTGCCGACGACCGCTATCAAACCGTCTGCCGGCCAAGCTGCGGTACGGCGCTCAAAATTTGCTGAGTGGCTGTGACTTTGTTGAGAACATAAAAGTGAATACCAGGGATGCCAGCAGCCACGAGCCCTTCTGCCTGTGCAATCGCGTGTTCTACTCCAACTTGGAACTGCCATTCGGGAGAATCCTGTTGGCTAAGTCGCTCGACAAAGGTCGTGGGTAGTTTGGCTTTACACAGACCGGCGATACGCTGCACTTGTTTTAGGCTGAGGACTGGCAATAGCCCAGGCAAGATTGGTATCGTGATTCCAGCCGCCTCACACTTTTCACGGAAGCGAAAAAAATCATCGTTGCTGTAGAACAACTGGGTTACGATCGCGTCAGCGCCCGCATTGACTTTGCGGACTAAGTTTTCAAGATCGACTTCAGCGCTGGGTGCTTCTTGGTGAACCTCCGGATATCCGGCGACCAGGATACCGAATTCGGGAAAGTCAGCTTTGATCAACTCGACCAGTTCGTTGGCGTAGCTCAGCCCACCTTCCACTGCTTGGAAAGTCTCTTCACCTTTCGGTGGATCGCCACGCAGCGCAACAATGTAGTCAACGCCCGCCTCCTGCGCTCGCTTCAGATATCCGCGTAGCTCATCGCGTGTGGAGCCGACGCACGTCAGGTGGCTGGCTGTCGGTGTAGAGGTTTGTTCTCTTACCCGGCGAGTTACGTCAAGCGTCCGGTCTCGGGTCGAACCGCCAGCCCCGTAAGTACACGTGTAAAAATCCGGCGACAATTCCGCAAGCTCGCCGACGTTCTTCATCAGGTCATCAACGCCAGCGTCCGACTTTGGCGGAAACAGCTCGAACGAAACAACAGGGCGGTCGCTCGTGAGAATGTTCTTTAAGCTCATGGTTGGTGGTCAGTGTATGTGTTGTTGGAAGCTTGTATTGATCAAGGGCAGGGATATCAAATGCCCCGAAATCGTTGCTGTTCGGTGAGCGATCGTGAACGCACCATCCGCGCTTCGAATAGGGTTCGCCCAAGGGCCTTTTTGCCAATCTCACGCTGACACCCCAAATCAGTGCGGCAGGCAGTGTTTTAGCAGCAACTGCCACTCCCACCAACCGATCTTTTGGAGGCCTTCAATCCAATCGGCCTTGCTTTTGAGTGCTTTTGCCGTCGAATCGACCAATATGAATGGTAACTCGTCGGGATTCTTTAAATGCTGTTGGAGATCTGTCGGAAGCTCATCAGTGTCGGCGACCAGGTGAGCGAGCTGATCGTGCACGGGATGCTGCCCAACGCGGCGCATCCAATACTTTGCGTTCGAGTAATCACCTTCGCGTCGGTGCATGATCCCGTGGAAATAGGATCCTTCTGCGGATGGGTCGTCCTGACTGACTGTATGTGAACGATCGAGCTGGTTGGCAACCAACCAGAGTGCAGATTCCGTAAGCGAACCGCGCAACGGTTTTACCAGCCTATGAACCGTCCGCACCGTTTCTTCTTCGCTACGTCCTTCATCGAGCGCAGGGTAAGACGCTGACTCTAGGAAACTACAAATGTCTTCACCCAAAGCCGGCCGACAATCCGGATCGGCAGCCAGCAAGTCGATCGATGGCACTATGGTTACCTTCAGTGTTACCTTGGAGAATACTCTGGGTGATGGCTTACTGTGACAGTCGCCTATTCCGCAATGAATGCAGCAATGAGCGCTGACCACTGCAACAACTTACGACTCTGCCGATGTGTTGGATGTCTCGGGATCACTATCTGCCGTGTTCACCGCGTTGACATCTGGGGCAGAAGCGTCAAGAACGATTGTGGGCGGGATCTCCTCACCCTCGGGAACGAAAACCATCGATATCGAATTGACGCAGTGACGGACGTTTTTTGCAGTCTTGCGTTCACCTTCAAACACGTGCCCAAGGTGCCCACCGCAGTTTGCACACAGAATTTCAACACGGTACCCGTCCGCGTCCAGCTCGCGGCGAACCGCTCCCGCAATTTCGTCATCGAATGCAGGCCAACCACAATGAGCGTTGAATTTGTCTTCGCTGCGGTATAACGGTAAGTTGCATCGGCGACAGATGTACGTCCCTGCCTCCATCAGCTCATCATACTCGCCGGTGAAGGCTCGCTCGGTCCCCTTGTTCAGGATTACGTGTGCCTCTTCCATGGAGAGCTTGTTGTATTGGGATGACATCGTTTTATTCTCCAAAGCATCTTCGTCACCTGTTGTTTTTTCAGGCAGTTTTCCGGTCAGCGAAGCAGATTTCGTCTTGCACCCGAGTGTCAGTAACATCGAGACGATCAATCCGCAGGCAAAAATCGCTCTCATCGCTTCATCCTATTGCGTCAAACGTGAGTCGTAATCTTAGTTCCGAATTCCATTGCGACATCGCCGGTAACTTCGGCTTTGGGCGCCGTCTTTGTGCAGCAACGCCTAAAGTTGGCCACGCACTGGAGACCTACTGCTGAGGCCCGTAGAGGCACTTGCCCTGATCTATTGTACGCCAATTGACAATTTGCATAGCAGACGCGCCAACCGCGTATTATTTGGACAGCATTCAGTGTAGCTGAAGCCCACCAAGTACATGGCACGAAAACTCTAGCCAGATGCGATATCCTGACTGAATTCTTGGTCTGGCACGATGCGCGGCAACGGGGGATTTGCGAATTCCGCTGTGTTTGAGTTCCTTTTAAGCTTCGTCGTAGACCACTTGTCAGCTGTCCTTCCAGGCGAGCTTGGGGATTTGCACTCCACTGAACCCTGAAAGCAAGAGTCTGTATTGATTCAGATCTGATCCTGCGTTCCAGGTTATCTTGCTAAACTAGTTGGTGTACTAGTGTCAGCTATATGTGAGGGCGCAGTGTGTCAGAAGCAAATTCAAATCCTCCGTCCGAACCATCCAGCGAAGCTACATCGAAGGAGCCTGGGGAGTCGAAAACAGCTCTGGGTGCGGCAACGGGGGATCTGCCGAAGGAGCGCGTTGCGCTTGAACGTCCGCAGTGGCGGATCTTTTACATGTTCATCGTTTCGATCTTCGGGGCAATCTTCGTAGCCATCGCGACAGCCTCATCCAATTCGCCCGGGGATTTTCTCGCCTTTTCGCTGACTGTGCTATTCAGCTACGTCGCGGGCGGAGCGTTTGCTGTTGGCGTGGTGATAAGTTTGACCGGCAAAAGTTGGTTGTCGTCACTCGCCCGAGGCTGGGGGCTTGTAATCGCGGCAGGCTT
>DNPC01000798.1 GCA_003501565.1 Planctomycetaceae bacterium
CCCGCCGGTAACGACACCGGCTTGCACCGCCGCTCCACGAAGACTCCACGGGAATGGCTGAATCATATAGGGTGCACAGTTGCCTGGTCGGATGTATCCCAGCGAGTATTGGCACTCGTTGGGAGGATGGATGCCCATTTTGTACGGCAGCAAGGTGATGCCAGTAAAGAACTTGGCCGAACTGAGCAGCGGCTGGAGTACGGGGCCTGCAGTGTGACCGTATCGCTCAAGTTGCGGCTGTTCGAGATACGCCGGTTTGTGACACAAGCCACTCGCAGTCCACTGAAAGTGCGTGGGAGTAAAATTGCGGCGTTCGAAGGGTACGAAGCCTGTGCCACACCGTCCCGGAACTTTCCAAGCCAAATTCACGTACTCGGTGTCTTGATCGCTTAAGTCCAGATAGTGAATCGTCTGGATTTGCCCGGCGTCGTCGATGAAGATCTTGTTGTGCTTCATGTCAACGAAACGCCCGGTCGCCACTTTGCGGCCCAGATAGTCGTGCCACTCGCGACGCTTGGTGGTATCTGCAAACTCTTCACGCGCCCGTTCGGCGTCGCTGTAGTCAAGACGACTGGCGTTGCCAAACTTTGGTGAAGGGTTCAAATCAATATCCGAAAGCGGTCGTTGATTCAGTCGATCGCGGAGTGTCTCACAGTTTGCAAGTTCCGCTACACGAGGTCGAAAAGGTTCGGGACCGCCGCTTGCGTTGTAATCGTCAAAGTCAGGTGCAGGATCAGCCGGTGCCGTCCCCGACAGATCGTCACTCATTGGATCCGTGGGATCAAACTGAGGCATGCGCTGTGGCGAGAACTCTTCCTGAGGCGCGATCGGCTCCGCCTGGGCTCCGAACGGACTTGCCTCCGGTGTGGTACCGCCTGGAATTGGTGCTGCTTCACCAGAACCTAGTGGGTCTTGCCCGTTTAGATCCAGGCCGCCCAAATCTGGCCCCGTGCTGCCCGCAGCGTCAGGCGAATCCGAGCCCGGGATCTGCCCAGGCAGCGAAGGAAACGCAGGAACATCTTGGTAGGCTACGCTCCGAACCGGTGCATTGCGTCGTGGTGCAACACCATGGCGAAGCGGGTTATCATCGGTTCGCCCCGTGTTGGTCCCTGTAGCCTGACTGGCAACGGCGGCACGAACTCGGCTAGCCGCCTGGCGGGAATCGGTCCCGGCAGCTTGAAAGGCCGCTCGCTCTGCTTGTTCAAATGCCTCGTGAGCCGTCAGCGATCGCGCGGTATTGCTGAGGGCGGAAGCTTGACGACTGTTGGCAGCTTCGGCCTTTGGCAATTGAGGTGCATGCTTGCTCTTCTTCCACCGCAGAACCACGCCTGATCCAAGTTCTTGAGCCGTCGCATTGCTTTGATTTGCAAGCGGGCGGCTTTCCCGGCTACCTGCCAGGAAGCGTTGGTCGCTTACACCAGCAGAAGAAGGAAGACTCTGAATACCCGAGCTTGTGGGTAGACGGGTGGGCTGCCACTGGGCAGATCCCGTTTGGGCAAAAGTGTTTGTTGGTGAGCCGAGTGCGGCTGAAGCCAGCACCGCTGCCAACCAGCGACGGCCCCGGCCGAAAGCGGTACTTGCTGGACGATCAACTGGCGTCCGAGCCAGCGTTGTAGTCCGGGCTGTAATTTGGCGCTTCCTGCGTAATTGCAATGTCATGTGGATGGTTCTCTCTGACAGTTGCTGCTGAGATCTTGATGAACCGCGCATCCTTACGTAGTTCATCGATGTTCTTGGTACCGCAGTACCCCATACCGGCCCGAAGGCCACCGACCAGTTGGTATACGTAGTCGGCCAGAGCTCCTTTGAACGGTACGCGCCCCTCGACACCTTCGGGCACCAGTTTCAACAGGTTTTCTTGCCCGCTTTGTCGGTACCGTTCGCTTGAGCCTTTTACCATCGCGCCTAGCGACCCCATCCCACGATAGACTTTGAAGGTTCTACCTTGATACAAGATGGTGCGTCCGGGACTCTCTTCAAGTCCGGCAAACAGTCCGCCAATCATGACGGCGTTTGCTCCAGCCGCAATCGCTTTGGTGATGTCTCCACTGAAGCGGATTCCGCCGTCGGCAATGACTGGTATGCCCGCCGACTCGGCCGCTTTGGCAGCGTTGTAAATCGCCGTGATCTGGGGCACGCCGACTCCTGAGATGACCCGTGTAGTGCAAATGGAACCTGGACCGATCCCAATCTTTACCGCATCAACTCCCGCTTGTACTAAGTCCTGGCAGCCCGCATAGGTGGCTACGTTGCCGGCGATAACATCAATCTGCCAGCGCTTCTTAAGTTCCTTCACTGTGTCGATGACATTGGTTGAATGGCCGTGGGCCGAATCAACCACCAGTAGATCAACACCCTGTTCAATTAACTGCTCGGCTCGGTCAAAATCAAACACTCCGACAGCGGCTCCAACCCTGAGCCTCCCGCTTGCATCTTTGCAAGCACTCGGGTACCGCTTCATCATGTCGATGTCTTTGATCGTGATGAGGCCTGTTAGTCTGTATTGATCGTCAACCAGTAAAAGCTTCTCCACCTTTTTATCCGTTAAAATCCCCTCAGCTTCCTCAAGCGTTACAGTCCCCGTGGCAGTGACGAGATTTTCGCGGGTCATCACATTTTTTATTGGAGTTTCACTAGACTCCAAAAATCGCAAGTCGCGCCGAGTGAGGATGCCGACCAATTTCTTGTCCGGCTCACAGATGGGGATGCCTGAGACGTTCTGCTGGTCCATCAGGGCTTTAGCGGCCGCGACGTTATCGTCCGGCGAGAGGGTGACGGGGTCGGCAATGATGCCATTAGCGCTTCGCTTTACTTTCGTGACCTCTTCGACCTGGGCCGCCACATCCATGTTCTTATGGATAACTCCCAAACCGCCTACTTTAGCAAGCGCGATCGCCATCTGGCTTTCCGTCACCGTGTCCATTGGGCTGGACAGGAAAGGCGTCTGGAGGCGGATATTCCGAGTCAAATTCGTCGAAACGTCGACTTCGGCCGGCATGAAGCTGCTGTAGCGTGGTTCCAGCAACACGTCGTCAAAGGTGATGCCTTCGTAAGCCAGTTTGTCTTCCATCTGCCGTCTTGCCCCACTTGTGCGGCTTAGTCGGTCCCAGACGATTGAGTCTGAGCCCCACCCCGGATTTTGCATCTAGGCCGTAACAAGGTCGAAAAATGAGTTCTGCCGGAGCGGCGCAAGTGCCGCTTCAGCGAAATCGCATTGTGCCGTCAAAGACTGCAGCGATGTTTCGACCGAAGTTACGGCAGCGATTGCACTTACCTGATCCGACCTAGGGACCAGCGTGAATAATCCGGGTTTTAGCCGCGTGCCGAAGTAAACCCGGCATTATGGCCCAGCCCGGGAAAATCGACAATCAGCCGATCCTCATAACGTGCACGTGGGTTTTCGATATGCTAGTGAGGATTTGCTTCGGCCTTTCAGTAGAAAACCTAAATGCGTGACCACAGGCCTCTGCCAGACACCAGAAAGTCGACATAGCACTCATCAAATGACAGAAGCAGACAAACTGGATGGCTGGTTTCGAGCCCCGCTGTCTCGAGCCACCCGTGACCAACGCCGGCTGGTCCGCCCCCTACTAACCACGCAACAAACAAATCGCCGAAACCACGGACGGTAACATGCAAGATGGATAACGATGTCACACGAGTACTGGATGCGATTTCCGCGGGAGACGCGAGCGCTTCCGATGCGCTGTTGCCGCTCGTGTATGAAGAACTTCGCCGGCTGGGATCACAACGATTGAGCCGAGAGCGGGCCGGACATACGCTGCAACCAACCGCGCTGGTGCATGAAGCTTTCCTGCGGTTGGTCGGTAGCGAAGAACAAAGTTGGGAGAATCGCGGGCATTTCTTTGCGGCGGCAGCTGAAGCGATGCGTAGGATCCTAATCGACAACGCGCGACAGAAACGAAGCCAGAAACGTGGCGGCGAACTTGCCCGAGTGCCACTCGATGACGACGCTCATGTGGCAACGTTTTCCGACGACCACGAAGAACTCTTGTCGCTTGACGAAGCGCTGACTGCGCTGGCAAACCATGATGCACAGGCGGCTGAGCTGGTGAAGCTGCGTTACTTCGGCGGCCTCACAATCGACCAAGCTGCAGAAGTACTCGGAGTCTCTCCACGAACCGCCAAACGCTACTGGACCTACGCCCGCGCCTGGTTGAAGCGAGCGATCGACGGCGAAACACAACAGTCGCAGTGACAACAGTTCAGACTAACAATAGCTAAGAACAACTAAGAACTGCGCCACGACCTTAACTCTAACCCGTTAAGTTACAGAACATACTATTCCATCATAGCTCTATGCCTGAATCAGAACGCACGATCTTCTTAGATGCCCTCGATGTCGCTCCGGGTGAGGCGCGGTTGAGGTTCTTAGCAAGTGCGTGCGGGGACGACACAGCTCTTCGGCAAAGCGTTGAAGCATTGCTGGACGCGCACGAGGAACCGGATCATGTCGTGGATCGTTCTCCGCTGATAGAAATCAAGGCTCGCGTAGCCTCCAATCCAAGTGAAAAAACGCAAATCGCATCCTCGGAAGATGACGATTGCAACGCCTCAGGCGGTAACTTACTGGGCGATAACTTACCAGGCGACAACTTACTCGGTGGTAATTTACCAGGGGATGGCACAGAAGATGGCTCGCCTGCTGATGGTATTGACGATGTCGGACGGCTGATCGACGGTTACCGGTTGATGGAGTGCATCGGCGAAGGC
>DNPC01000796.1 GCA_003501565.1 Planctomycetaceae bacterium
GACGCGGAGCCACTGCCCCACGAAACTGTTGACAAACCGACGGGACTTTGGGGAGTCTAGCAGACGCTCCGTTGTCGCATGCAACGTTGATGGCTCCAGCAACTCACCGGATTCACCAAGCGCTCTAAGCTGATTGTCAGGCGGTCCTTGGGTAAGGAAATAGGCTAAACGCGAGGCTACCAAAGAGCTTTCGGAATCGTTTGAGCTGCCGTCGAAAATCATGAATGATGGCGAGGACAGCAGGCCCCGCATGGAAACCTTCAATGCGTCCACCGGGGAACGCCCTGCTGCAAGCACCGGTTTGGCGAGCGCCACAAAGGCGTCAATCTCTGACGCGTCAAGTTCCCTGCGAAACAATTCGGGACCGATACGGCCAACGGTCGCTTCGATGGCTGCGAGAGGATCGTCGGCAATGACGCGGAATGAGCCACTGGGCATCTCTTCGAGTGCAAAGTCTGAGAGAAGTTTTTGCGTACTTTCGGGCGGCCAGGTCTGATGGATGGGGCCCTCAATCTGTTGACGGTAGATTGCTAAGCCGGGGCCAGGATAGAATTTCGCGCCCGTCAAAAACACTCCGCCTAGAACTTCCGTCCCCGGCATTTGGTAGGTCAAGTAAGGGACGTCGCCAGGTTTGAGGAATGTTTCGACGGAGACATCCTCAGGTTCGTCGGGCTGCAAATCAAGCGACTTGATCAGCCGAGCAGATCCGCTGGGCTCTTTGACAATGAATTTCGCGGTGATGGGGTGCTGGGATTGATATGCAGCGATTCTGGTAGTCAGGCGGTAAACGCCAGGCTGGTGAATGTTGTAGGTGAACTGTGTCAAATAGTCGATGTCCCGGAATAGCGCGACTCCGGTTTCGTCCTTCAGTGGCCGTGTGACTGAACCACCGAGGTTGAGTGGTTTTTCGTGCCAGTCCGTTAGGTGCGAGAAGTTGTTGTCTGCGAAATCACCGTAGTCACGAAACGGGTTCTTGCCGAGCTGGATTGCAGCCGCGAGTACCGCATCGGCTACTTGGAGGTAGCTCTCGATATGGACAGCAGAAATTCGTTGGTTGATGCCAACCGTATCAAAGCTGCCCGCTTCGACTTCATCCGGGACATTGCCTGTAACGTTGGCTTGAATCAGAAAGACGTCTTCTAAGGTAAGTTGCAGCTCGCGTTTGGTGAGCCGGCGGGCTGGGACACGTCCACTAACCGCTTGTTGTCTACGGTTGGCCTGTGAAAGCTGTTGTGACAGGGCTTTCAACGCTGCATTCACGACATGCTTGGGTGGCTGTGACTGACCAGCAGGCGGCATTTCTCCGTTAGCTACACGGTCGTACACTTTCTCCCACGAGGCGAGATTGGAGGTATCGTGCAACGAAAAACCGAGAGCCGTTAGATCAAGCTCGGTCTCGCCGGACCCATCGTGACAGCCGATACAGTGATCCGTGATGAATTCAGGGACCACTGAAACGGGTTCGCGGCTTGCGGCTGAGTGGACAAATCCCAAATTGGCCGCGACGCAAATTAGGATAACGTAGTGAATTCGCAGGGGACTCGCCTCATGCAGCAGTTTGACGTTCTGATACCTTCCGCTTACGAATACCAGGCGGCGGCGATCAATGCATCAAGTTTAGCAAGAAACGGCCCTATCTGCCGTGAAAGCTCCGCTCGGGTGTGTCAGGCTAGGGAATAACGGGCCAAGAGAGTGTTGCGAGAGATTCTCGCGATCTTCAGCGGTTCCTTAGTCTACCCCCGGCTGTGTGCCGCGTTATCGGATGTTGAGCAGTTCGTCGAATAGTTCTTGAGTGGCGGTGATCACTCGCGCGTTGGATCGATATTGCGTAGACGCGAGGACGAGGTCAACCAGGTCACCACCGATATCCGTGTTGGATAGCTCCAGTGCACCTGCGACGACAGAGCCAATACCGTTTTCGCCGGGCTGGCCTTCGATCGGCAAACCTGTGTTGATCCCTTGGGAATACAGGTTCTGTCCACGTTGCTCGAGACCTTGTGGATTGGAGAAACGGGCTAAGCGCAGTTGTCCCAAATCACGCGCGATACCATTGCTGAATACGCCTCGGATGGTTCCATCTTCACCGATGACATAACTGGTAAGTGTACCTGGGGGCGAGCCGTCCTGTCGCGAGGCCGCCAGCGTCGCGGTGTCGGTCGCCAAGCCGGAGACAGCCGAAAAATCGATATCGAATTCCAGCGGCGAAACACTCGGTAAGTCTTCTCGATCAATCGTGACGCGAGTGTTGGTAGCCGAGATAAAGTTACCATTGCCGTCGAAGGTGATGATGCCCGAACCAATTGCGATGCTCTCGTCATCACGTCGCGCGTTATCCGCGGAGTCTGCAAACCAACGATAACGTGTTTCTGAATCGGTACGAGCCTCTAATACTGCCGTTACCCTCGTGCGGATCGGCAATCCAAGCGAATCATAGGTGATGAAGTCAGCTACCGCACTCTGCCCAGTGGCATCCTGAATAGAGCCGAAGGCGATGTTGGGAACTGTGACCGTACCGCCGGGACTGGTAATCCGAAAACTCGTCAAATCGATCTCGAGGGCGTTGTCCACTCCGTTGTTGGCTACAAATCGGATTTGCCCATCTTGGATGTATGCTCCTGGCAACAAAGTGCCGGTCTCGCCGGGAATGTTGTTGACTGAACCTGGAATCGGATTGGCAGAATCGCTTGACAGGGTTTGAATCCCCATCGCCTCTTCCATGAAGCTGACGAGATCCTGCACAGTCGATCCGGCAGTCACTTCAAACGTCTTCGCCTCCAGTGAGCGCCCACCCTTGGTAGCTTCGAAGCTCATCGTTCCTTCGACAAACGGATTGATGTAGTCCAGTCCATCGCGGCGGGTTACGTTTGTGAGCAACGTGTTACTGTTGATTGTCGGACCGTCCAAATCCACTAGCTGGTTGCCTGGGGTACTGAGGTCGCTGATGTCTGCATCGCTTCTGCCGTCGGTGTAGTCCACACCTAAC
>DNPC01000615.1 GCA_003501565.1 Planctomycetaceae bacterium
GTAGCACTCATCGAACGCGATTTGATGGGCGGAGATTGCTTAAATGTCGGCTGCGTGCCATCAAAGGCTGTCATCGCTGCCTCCCGATCAAATACCGGTTCGGCCCAGGCAGATTCCGGGGGATTCGATTCTGAATCTCAGAACAATCGATTTAAGGCGGCGATGGAACGAATGCGTCGGCTAAGGGCCGAGATCGCCCCGCACGATTCGGCCGATCGATTCCGCGATCTTGGCGTGGACGTTTACTTTGGGGCTGCCGCGTTTACCACCTCATCCAGCGTACAGATTGATTCATCGCATGGTGATAGAACGCTGGACTTTCGCAAGGCATTGATCGCGACGGGCGCACGCGCGAGTGCACCGCCAATCGCCGGACTCGAAACAATCGACTACCTGACGAATGAGACCGTATTTTCGCTAACCGACCTGCCAGCGCGTCTGGGTGTGATCGGAAGCGGACCGATCGGATGTGAACTCTCGCAAGCGTTTGCCAACTTAGGTTCTCAGGTGTACTTGTTTGAGCGGGGCGACCGAGTGTTGTCCGCGGAAGATCCGGATGCTTCGCATCTCGTCCTGGAGGCTCTACAGAGAGACGGCGTGCAGGTCAAACTCGGCGCCAACGACATTCAGCTCAATAAGACGGACCGCGGAATCTCGATCTCCACGGCGTCCGGTGAGACGATCGTGGACAAGCTGCTGGTCGCGGTGGGTCGAGCCCCAAACGTAGATGGATTGGGATTGGAGAATGCGGGCGTAAAATTCAGCCCGCGTGGGGTCGAAGTAAATGATTACCTACAAACGACCAATTCTTCAATCTATGCGGCCGGAGATGTTTGTTCGCAATTCAAGTTTACACACGCTGCTGATTTTCAAGCTCGGGCCGTCATCCAAAACGCGTTGTTTGCCATTGGCCCAATCGGTCGCCGCAAATCAAGTGATTTGATTATTCCCTGGGCGACGTACACAACACCAGAAGTGGCTCACGTAGGCCTCACGGCTGCTGAAGTAAAGTCGCGAGGGAGTGAGATCGACACGTACACGCAACCTTTCTCCGGAGTTGACCGCAACCTCCTTGAAGGAGATTCCACCGGCTATGTCAGGGTCTATACGCCACGCGGACGCGACACAATCCTGGGTGCCACCATCGTTGGGCATCGCGCCGGAGACATGATTTCGGAGCTGACTCTAGCGATGTCGGCAGGGATTGGGCTCTCCAAGATCGGAAGCGTCATCCATCCCTACCCGACATCGGCAGACGCCATCCGCAGATTGGGGGACCAGTACTCGAAAACCAGACTCACTTCCCACACTCGCCGTCTCTTGAGTACACTCATGCGTTTGAATGTTGGAACTTAGCTCGGCGACGAGACTTTCGAAACAGCGGCAGGCGTACAAGACGAATGGATGTACCTGAGAGCACAGACGACTTGCGCGCCGCCCCACCACAGCAATACGTCCAGACGTTTCAGTTGCCCGGGGAATTTAAGCTGCAGCGTGGCGGTGTTTTGCATGACGTCGACTGTGCCTATGAAACCTGGGGCGAGCTAAACTCGTCGGCGACAAATGCAGTCTTAGTCTGCCACGCGATCTCGGGCGACTCTCACGCCGCTCGCCACGACCCTACCGATTCACCGGGTTGGTGGGACACATTAATTGGACCGGGCAAAGCGATCGACACCGACAGGTTTTTCGTCATTTGCCCAAATGTTTTGGGCAGCTGCAACGGCACAACAGGTCCCAGCTCGCGGCGGCGTGTTGAATCTGGCGGGGAAATAGCCGGGTTGTCTGCGACGGCTTGTGGGGCTGCGTCGTCTTCGGCCAATTCATCTTCTGCTGCTTCGATTACGGGCGAATCGACTACCGACGAGCCAGTCGATGAGCACATGCTGCCATGGGGCGCGGAATTTCCTGACATCACGATACTCGACATGGTTCGGCTCGAACGCAAGTTGACAGAATCGCTGGGGATCAAGCGACTCCGAGCTGTGGTGGGAGGTTCGCTTGGCGGTCATCAAGCTCTTACCTGGGCAACCGCATTCCCGGGAAGCACAGATTTGTGTATCGCAATCGCTTCTAGTCCGCGTCTCACATCGCAGGCACTCGGATTCGACGTTATCGCCAGGAACGCGATTCAAACCGACCCTCACTTTGCCGGCGGACAGTATTACTCCCGGCCAAACAAGCCCGACACGGGCCTTGCGATCGCTCGGATGCTGGGGCACATAACGTACCTGTCTAGTGCTGCGATGGAAAGCAAATTCGAGCTCGACCGGCACGACCCGAGACACATCGCCTCACAATTTGAGCAGCGTTTTAGCATTGGCTCCTATTTAGCTCACCAAGGGCAGAAGTTTACGACTCGGTTTGATGCGAATAGCTACATAACCTTGTCAACGGCGATGGATTTATTTGATCTTGGGGGAGACGCGCAAAACCTTCAACAGTCATTCTCACGTTGTGATTGCGAGTTCCTGATTATTAGTTTCTCAAGCGATTGGTTGTTCACGCCGGAGCAGTCATTAGATATCGTCGAAGCCCTAACGATGCTGGACAAACCTGTTACGTACGCGGAGATTACGACACCGGCGGGACACGACGCGTTCTTGATCGAGCGGGACATTTCACAATACGCGCCGTTGGTAGCTGCAAAATTGGCTGACCATACTTCCGCCGCCACGGTCGCCCTACAACCCTTCAAAACAGATTCAGGCCGCGAAAGCAAGCTGACAGTTGCGAGCGAGCAAATCGAACAACAATTGCTGGACCTGATTGAACCAGGCACATCGGTGCTTGACCTCGGGTGTGGTGATGGACGCTTACTTGAAGAGCTGAGCCGTCGGGGACACCAGCGATTGGTCGGCGTCGAAGTGGCCCAAGATGGGATTCACGCGGCAGCCAGACGTGGCTTAAATGTTATTGACTACGACTTAAATCAGGGTTTGCCTGCGTTTGCCGATTCACAATTCGACTTTGTCGTGCTGAGCGAGACTCTTCAAATTGTGGCAAACATACAGTCACTGTTGATGGAAATGCTGCGTGTTGGAGAAAACGTCATCGTCGGGTTTTCCAATTTTGCGCACCGTAAACTGCGGGAGGATTTCGTTATTCGTGGACGTTCGCCACGCTCCCAAGGGTTGTACGGGCATGCTTGGTACAACACGCCGAACCGGCGTTTCCCTAGCATCGCAGATGTGTCAGACCTGTGTACGACTTGCCACGCCGAGATCATTGGTGCAGTCTACTTGGACACGCAGGCCGCCGAAGTGATCGCTCCTGATAACGATCCGAATCTGAATGCAGATTTCGCAATCCTAAAGGTCCGTCAGTTGTGACAGGACCGAACTCATTCTCACATCGGCTGGTTCGAATACGATTAACGAGCTATCAGGGAGGGTCCGCGCCCGCCAGTGTGGCTAGCTCAATATTCATCTTCTAGGCCAGAACAACTGGTGGCCGCGAATCCTCGTCGGCCTTACTGCTACGGCTCGCAATATCGCCCCTCCCGAGGAGAGGGTTGGGGGCATCCAGCCTGCCTGCACGTGACACTTCCGCTGCAGTTAATCTCTAGAATTGTGGCATTCCCCGTAGTTTGGGACGGAACGAATTTCGTCGATTTTTATATTGACTTCAGATTCGACCTACAATTAGGGTGGAAGGAACGGGGAAATTTCTCTAACGAGAGGAGGTCTACCCGATGAAACATGACACAACTTCTATCATGCGAAGAATGTTCGCTGGCCTCAGTGAATACGTCTTCCATTCTAAACTCGGCGTGGTCAACCCAGAGCTAGTTGACTATATCTCCGAACTCTTGGTGCGGTTCATTCGCGTTGAAGGGGTCCAGAAGATTCGCAAGCTTGACGGCAGTCCGGTAACCGAGATTTTTGCCATGCTGCAAGAAGCAGAGCGTCGCATCGGAGAAGCACGCCGGGAAGTTCACCGTCACATTGGCGACTACACGCTCTTTTGGTCCGGCGTTTATCCAGAAGCGCTGCAAGCCAGCAAGGCCGCTGATCAGTTTGTTAGCTATTGCGAGCAGGGCAAACGCGCATACAAAATTGCTAGCAGCATCGACTGTGATAATTCTGGTAATCCAGATATCGCACCGAACTGGTTGTTAGATCAGATCAGCGATCAATTTGAAATGTGTGCTTATGGCCTGCGTGAAGTTCGTCGCGAGTGGGAACGACGCGACGATAATGAGGGCCAGACGCTGCTGCTATAGCATCTGGTTATATTTAAAAGCCGGTTGCGAACTTCTCTGCTTTAGTGCACCGCCCGGCTGCAAGCGATAGCATCGGTCTTACCGCAAGACCTCTCCTAGGCCGTTTGTGACATTAGGCCCTTGGCACATTTTGCGTGTTCCAGCGGCGTGGATCCTTCTCTGGCCAACTCCACAACTCTTCCCGGGACCAACATCCAGTTACCGGAAAAGTGGCTACAATTGAACCTGCCTTCAATTTACACTTACGGATCTTGGATTAGGTCAACTGCATATGCAACTTGTTATGGCGGTCATTCAACCGACCAAGCTACACGCTGTGCGTGATGCACTTGAAAACATCGGTGTGCACCGCATCACTGTATGTGATGCTCAAGGTTATGGACGACAGAAGGGCCAAACTGCGACCTATCGCGGCGTGGAGTATAAAGTCAACATGCTTCGGAAAGTTGCCTTGGAAATTTGGGTCAACGATGATTTCCTCGAGCGGACCCTGGAGACAATCTCAAATGTCGCCCGAACTGGCAGCGAGGGAACGATCGGCGACGGCAAGATTTTCGTACTTCCAACGGCAGAAGCGATTTCGATTGAGGATGACGTCCGCGGACCCGGCGCAGTTTAGCAATGCATGTTCGAACTCTTTCGCAAGCACTCAAATACGTCGAAAAAGTAAAAATCTGTACGGTGATGAGTAGCAAGTCGGCCGAATTGGCCTCACTTTGGGACGCTGTCGATCTGCCTGATGATGAAGGTGAAACGAAGTGGGGTAGGCGCGTTGAAGCAATTTGGCGCTGGAAGAATGAACTCCCTCACAAGTACCCGGACCGGATCTTCTACGGAAAGTTACCAGGCGGCCTGGCAGCTTTGATGACCATTGCCTATTTGCGTGACACGCATTACCCGTCCCACCATCAATCGGTCGAGGCGTGCCGACCACTCGCGCAGGACGTATTCACGCTGATTCGCCGGAGCTCAGGAGCGACAACTGCTGCTATCCGCCGCGAAGCCATTGAGCTATATGGCTGCACGAAGTCGCAGTTCGATACGGCCTTGAAACAGCTCCAAACGACGCTCAATGTGGCTCGCGTGAATTCAGCGCCTATGGAACCAGACGCATGGGTTCCATTCACTGAAATGTACATAGACGTTCTCCAGGCGTAAGGCTGGCGGCGGAAGTCGGATTATGACGCCTGGGCAGGCTTTGCTGGGATGAATCAGCCTTTTTCGCGCACTTCCGCTGAGCGCAGTTCGCTCTGCAGCGACGATATCATGCGAACAGACTTCACTGCCCGTTGCAGCGCTTCGGGCTTTCATTTGCCGGACGTTTTGCACTTCCTATCGGGCATCCAAGCAGCCAAGGCGGAGAACGATGCCAACGACCCGCCATCCTCGAACCGCCCTGCCATTGGCAAGCATCCAGAGGCTGTTGATCACCGCCCTCGTTTGGCAGACTTTCTTGATCCTTGCACCCCGCTCTATGCTCGCGAGCGAGCCTACCGCGTTCCATGCGCCACTGCTTAGCCGTTTAACCCTTCCTACGCCGGCCCTTTTTCGACTGCCAACACTTGGCGGTGCCGGATCGTGGACTGACTATGTGGTTTATAGCGATTGGCGAATCCAACGGCACTACCGTCATGGTGGCTACCGCTTACTCGACCACTGCGATCGACTTGTCGCGACGGGACAACTGTCCGACTTGCACAGAGAGCTCTGTGATCGCGCAGCCTGCGGTGAAGTTCCACGGATGACTCGCCATGTTGTGGTGGTCGTGCACGGATTGGCAGGGTCCCGCCGATTGATGGAACCACTAATAAGATCGATCTGCCGCTGCGATAGTAGATCTGTGATCAACGTCGGATTCGCTTCGCGGCGCGGCACGATCGAAGAACTGACACTCGGACTTGAAAGTGTCTTGCGGAATCTACATGGCGTTCAGGACGTCAGTCTGGTTTGCCACAGCATGTCAGGTTTAATGGTTCGGCATTTGCTCTATCGCGAAAGACACAGCAACTGTCCATTGCCGGTCAAAATCAATCGGATGGTGATGATTAGCCCACCCAATCACGGCAGTGAGCTCGCGGATACGCTCGGTCAACGCCCTTTTATTGAAGCGGTGCTGGGCGAGTCGGTAGATCAACTAGCTCCATCTGTGGGATGGGCATGTCTTGAGAGTAAATTGGACGTCCCTACGTTTCCGTTTGGAATTATCGCTGGCGGCAAGTGCGATGGCGAAGGATACATGCGAGCGATCTCGGGGGACGACGATTCGGTCGTTGGCATCCAATCGCACTATTTGCCTGGCTCTACCGACTTTATCCAAGTTGGAGGCCTACACCAAATCATGCCGCTTTATCGTCGTACGCAAGACGCCACAATTCGGTTCCTGCGTTACGGCCACTTCTAAAGAGCAGACTACACGCTCGACTTGGAGCTAGTCTTAGTCTGGCCGATAAATTTCCCGAGCGGGCTGAGCAAAATCGCAGGAAGCATGATCAGGTCTCCAATGATCGCTCCCAACAGCATCAGTATCATCAGCAGAGCGAACTTGCTGGTCGGCAAAAACTCACTGAACAAGAATGGCAGCATCGAGGCGGTGCAAATGAAGGTCGTATTCAGCATTGGCCGTGCACACGCGCGCATTGCACTTTCGACCGCGTCGGAGCGTTCCACACCTTTACGCCTGCAGCCTGCATACCAATGAATGAAGTGCAGGGTGTCATCCACCGCAATGCCCAACGCGACACTAGCGGTCAAAATGCTTGCCACATCTAGTCGGATCCCCAGCCAACCCATCGTCCCAAACACAATGCCAACCGGGATTAAGTTGGGAATCATCAATATGACGCCTGCTGTGGGGGAGCGCATAATCAGCATCATTACTGGAAGGATCAGTGCAAACGCAGTCAGGAAACTCCACCCCAGGTCGGCCAACAGACTTCGGTGAGCAGTCTCGATCACGGTGCGCAGCCCAGTAATCTCAAAAGAGAGATTTGCTTTCGGGCCACGCGCGTCAGTCTGCTGCTGACATGTTTCGTGAATCTTGTTGTGGATATCAAGGTAGTTCGAATTGGTTAGGCCTAGTACCTCCACGGTAACTCGCCAGTACTTTGCCTTCGAATCGACCGCGAGCAAGCGTCCCGCTTGCAACGCATCATAGGATGCCTCGAGGCGTTTCCGGACAACCGCGCGGCGCACCACGCTACGCAGCGACGAAGACTGTGGCAGTTGGGGCATAAACGTCAACGCCGACGTGACCGCACCCACTTCTGGTAGGGCTGCAAGTCTGCGGTGCAAGTCTTGGACTACGGAAAGATGCTGAATCGCATCGCCTTGTTCAGCATTGCGTCCTCGAAGAGGATTCCCACCATTGCCGTCGCCGGATTCTTGAGTGGCAATTTCCGGAATTCGCACGACGATTTCCAGCTTATCAATCTCACCGATATGTTCTCGGCACCATTGAAGGCTCGCAACCGCTGAGCTGTTGGACGAAAACATGTCTTCGAATTCTGTGGAGGTCGTGAGTCTTCCCACGCCAACAGCGGCAACAAGCAACAACGCCAAAGAAAGTAGGGTGAGCGGAATAGAGAACCTACTACACACAGCAGTCATTACCACAGCTGGGCTCCGGGGTGAGCTCGCGACAGCAATTCGCTCGCCGTTTGAGGCATCCAGCTCAGTTCGTTTGGCAGCGTTTGTTCGGCCCGTTGGGAACCTCATATCCACCGCAGCGGCATAGGCTGACAACAAGAGTCCCGTGGCGATCAGTAGGCCCCCAGCAGCCAACGAACCAAACTGCCAAACTGGAGAAAGCCCACTGACGATTAATGACGAGAAACCGAACGCAGTCGTCACAGTGGCAAGACAGCAAGGTTGCCAGCCAAGGCGAATCGCTCGCTGGCCCGCATCATGCACCGAGGTGGAACCGCTGGCGACGTAATAGCTTGTCAAGTGAATTGCCGCGGACAGCGTGAGCATAAAGATCAAGGTCGGCAGCACGACAATGACAGCACTCATCGATCCTAGCGTGCTGGCAATCAGCGCAAGTCCCACCAACTGTGCAACGCCACCGAAGGCGAACACTATCATCGTCAATCGAAGGCTTCGTAGGCAAAGCCATGCTACGGCGAGCGCACCGATGGAACTTGGCGCTACAAAACGCTGGATCGTATCACGACTACTTTTATCGATAATCGCGACTTGCAGCGGTTCACCTGCCAATATCAGCTGGGAACCCTGCAATCCAGCCACGTCCGCCGCTGTTCTTGTGACGACTTGGACTAATTGTCCGTAGTACGCGGCCGCATCGCCATTGATGCGAACCGTAATGAACCCCTCGCCTTTCTTTCCAACACCCACACCGCGCAGGCGTCGCAGTGCAGCACTCTGCGAGATTCCAGCTCGTGGATTCTCAACCTGTGCGACCAAGTCGGCACTTGAAACAACGGATTGGATGCCCAGCTCGCGTCGCGTTTGGGCAACGCTGCGCAGCGCGATCGCTAGTTGTTTTAACTTTGGCGAGTCCCATGAGATATCGCGACCGGTGACCAACAGAAACTGGTCATCACCAAATCGACTGCGGAACGTCTCGTAGGCACGCAAGGCGGGTGAATCTGCCGGCAGCCAGTCTTCCACCACTGGTGTACCGAACTCAACCTGCGCAGCCTGCCAGCCGAAAACCGGAAGCAGTAACAGGGTAAAAACTAGCCCCGCAACGGAGGATTTCGGAACCTGCGTCACAGGAGTATCGACCAACTAGGAAGCGGAATCATTGAGCGCGTGCAGAACGAGTTTAACTAAACACAGTGGTTACTGTTGTCAGTATTTAGCCGAGCTCGGCACTAATCCGCTGGGCAGACATAAACCGAAACGGCAAATCAAGTTCTGGTGTAACAAAACGATCGTGTTGCAACGCGAAACAATCCACTTAGAGCGTTGACTCTGAAAGAAGAAATTTTGAATAAATCTGATTCTATGCTGGTTGCGTCTGTCCGCGATTTGCCTCCGCACGAGAGAGCTTGCGTGCCAAGCCCACGCACCAATCAACTCTAGGGTTGGGCATGCTTCCCGTAACGGGACCGAGCCTGATTTGCGGCGCCCGTGGTGCCGTGGCCACGCACTAAAAGTCGACATTGACGCGCAACTAGCAGGAAATATAGTCAAGCAGAAGGTCGACGCGTTCGGCGTTACCAAGGCATGATTGCCGTTCTATGGCTTCGAATCTTCCGTTGCCACCACCGCCGTCCACACACCCTCCAGATCGTCTCAACCGTGCTCCAGTACGAATGACCGTTCCGGCAGGTGCTTTCCGAACGCCCACAAGACCGGTGAGTATTCGATTACACCCAGACACGACAAGTTAATGCTGAATTTCTTCAAATCTCAATCTGCTACTCTCAAGAATGACATTCTATCCGGTCTAACTGTGGCTCTGGCCTTGGTACCAGAGGCGATCGCATTTGCGTTTGTCGCAGGGGTATCGCCGCTGATCGGTCTTTACTCGGCTTTCATGATCGGATTGATCACTGCGATATTCGGTGGCCGCCCCGGAATGATCTCCGGAGCGACAGGCGCGATGGCAGTGGTCGTAGTCGCCTTGGTCCTACAGCATGGCGTCGA
The DNA here is from genome assembly GCA_003501565.1 of Planctomycetaceae bacterium. Lineage (GTDB taxonomy): Bacteria > Planctomycetota > Planctomycetia > Pirellulales > Pirellulaceae > Aureliella. The sequence continues at coordinate 9,839 of DNPC01000615.1, forward strand.
ATACCTGTTCCCAACTGTCATCTTGTGTGGAATTTTCCAGGTCCTCGTCGGCGTAGCTAGGCTTGGAAAACTCATCCGCATGGTCCCCCACTCAGTCATGCTGGGTTTCGTCAACGGTCTGGCAGTCGTGATCGGGCTAGCCCAACTGTCCAGTTTCAAAACACTTTCCGGCACCGGTGAACTGGAGTTTTTAAGCGGCACCCCGATGCTGGTAATGCTGCTGCTGGTTGGTCTGACGATGTTAGTGATTTGGGGGCTTCCCAAGCTGACTTCTGCAGTCCCATCTTCTCTGGTAGCTATCCTAAGCGTCACGCTGATCTCGGTCGCGATCAACAGGGCTTACACTCCCAGCGATGGAAACCTTGTGGCCACCGTTGGTGACATGCTGACGACCAATTCCAAAGCACAGCAAGTCGCGAGTATTCGCACCGAATACGGGCTTTCAAACGGCGGGGCACATTCCGGTTCGAAACACACCACGGACGCAGCGATCGACGGCAATATGTTAACCGCTGTCAGTTCGACCGCGGGTACAACGCCGACTTCAGACATGATTAGCGAAGCCGAAGAGAAGATCGCGGCAGTCGTTGCAGCGGAACCGTCTGGCTCTGGAATTCAAGGCGGCCTGCCTCGCTTGTTTTTCCTCGACTTTGCAATCGTTCCCATGAACCTCGAAACGTTGTGGATCATTTTGCCGTTCGCAATTGTTCTATGCGGCGTTGGGCTGATCGAATCGTTGATGACCCTGACGCTAATCGATGAAATTACAGAGACTCGCGGACGCGGCAACAGAGAATGCGTCGGCCAAGGTGCGGCAAACATCTTATGCGGTTTGTTTGGCGGCATGGGCGGTTGTGCCATGATCGGCCAGTCGATGATCAATGTGAAATCCGGCGCGCGGACCCGAATCGCCGGGATTGCTGCGGCCCTTTTCCTGCTCAGCTTTATCCTGTTTGCCTCACCGCTGATCGAACAGATCCCGCTTGCCTCACTGGTTGGGGTGATGTTCATGGTGGTGATCGGCACCTTTGNNGCGGTTGTGCCATGATCGGCCAGAGCTTGATCAATGTGAATTCGGGCGGCCGAGGACGACTCTCTGGAATCGTTGCATCGGTGTGTTTGCTTTTGTTCGTACTCTTTCTTTCGCCTTACATCGAACAAATCCCAATGGCCGCTCTGGTCGGCGTCATGTTCATGGT
>DNPC01000753.1 GCA_003501565.1 Planctomycetaceae bacterium
CGTCGTTGGACGGCAGATCCTCGACAGCCGCGGCAATCCGACTGTTGAAGTAGAAATCGAGCTGATCGATGGCGCTGTTGGACGTGCGGCTGTCCCCAGCGGAGCCAGCACGGGTGCTCATGAAGCTTGGGAGCTGCGCGACGGTGACAAAGCCGTATTCCTTGGAAAAGGCGTGACCAAAGCAGTCGACAACGTAAACGGCGAAATTGCGGACGCCCTGATCGGATTGGACGCCATTCAGCAACGTGAGGTCGATTTCATTTTGCTCGAAGCAGACGGAACACCTAACAAAAAGAACCTCGGTGCGAATGCAATTCTAGGCGCTTCGCTGGCCGTCGCTCGGGCTGCTGCCGTCAGCAGTGGGCTGCCGCTTTATCGCTACTTGGGCGGTACCGGTGCCCACATTTTGCCAGCTCCCATGATGAACATTGTCAACGGTGGAGAGCACGCCGACAACTCGGTCGATGTTCAGGAATTCATGGTAATGCCTCTGGGCTTCGATCGCTTCGGCGACGCCCTGCGAGCTGGTGTCGAAGTATTTCACCACCTAAAGAAAGTCCTTAGCAGCCGCAAGTTGAACACCGCCGTAGGAGACGAAGGCGGTTTTGCACCGGACCTGGGCAGTAACCAAGAAGCCCTCGATTTGATCATGGAAGCCATCGATCAAGCTGGCTACAAAGCCGGCGAGCAGATCTATATCGCCCTGGATGTTGCGGCTACGGAGTTCTACGACGCTGACGCGAAAACCTACAACATCGACGGCAAGAAACTGAGCGGAGGGGAAATGGTCGATTTCCTTGCTGGATGGGTCGACAAGTACCCGATCTGCTCGATCGAAGACGGCTGCTCAGAAGACGACTGGGAAAGCTGGAAACTATTGACCGACAAAGTTGGCGACAGATGCCAGTTGGTCGGCGACGACTTGTTCGTAACCAACGTAGAACGCCTGCGTCGTGGCATTGACGAAGGAATCGCCAACAGCATCCTGATCAAGGTCAACCAAATCGGTTCGTTGACTGAAACGATCGACGCGATTCAATTGGCAGCCCGCAACGGCTATACCTCGATCTCCAGCCACCGAAGTGGCGAAACCGAAGATTCGACAATCGCCGACTTGGCTGTCGGACTTTCGACCGGTCAAATCAAGACAGGCTCCGCCTCACGTAGTGACCGAATGGCCAAGTACAACCAGTTGCTTCGCATTGACGAAGAACTTGGCGAAACCGCCGTATACGGCGGACCAATGTTCCCAGGTCTCAAGTAAAGGCCCGCGCAACTATTGCGGCCGCGGAATTACCTACGGACCGGGCAAACGTTATGGGCGCATTGTTCACGGACACGTGCACCCACGAACGCTCCGCTCCGAATGTCACCTCCCCTAAGCCTGTCCTTTGCGTTCGTAATACGCGAGGGAGGGTAGGGGGAGATGGTTACGATAGCCCTAAGATCAATTCTCGGCGAAGCTAAGTCTCAAACGAACTCTGCGTCCTGGCCCACGCCCAGGGCAAGAAAACTGCGATCGGTATCCAAACAGCGATCGCAGGGCTCAAGATCCCGCTGGAGCCGCCCAGCGCGGCTACGCCCAAAGCGACTCCTGTAAATCCAGCCACGATCGCCAGGCAAGCACCGGCTACCCAGAACATGTGCCGGTCTGGCCGTGTCAACAAGACGGGGATTCCAAGCAGGAGTACAGTCCAATCAATTACGGGCTTCATGACCCGCTGATGCAACTGCACTCGAGACTGCGAGCTCTGCCCGATTGGTTCGGAACCTATGAACCGGACCAACTCGAGCGTTGACGCGTGCTGCTTCGCCGCGTTTCCACCGCGGAGCGACTCGTACGCGATACTACTGCACAAGAAGCTCTGTCGGTCGCCCAGCCACGCATTGTCAGCCGCTACCAACAGCAGCGGTTGGCCAGCTTCGTTGTAGATCGATGCGATACTGCCAAAATCATGTTGAGGATCAATTTCGCTTAATAGGTATCCGGCCGGATGCCCGTCCGCTTCATCCAAATACTCGGCTCTTGCCGCCCGCAATTTACCACCAATTGCATCATAAAGCGTGCCCGCATACACGGTGAAGTTGGGATCGATGACCTGCTTGCCTTTGACCAGCAAATGCCTTCCGTGCAAGAGCACCTTGCTTAGCGGGTCATATACCGGACGCATCGGGCGGGGAAAACCTCCCGTCAAATCCTGTGGTCGACGCTGCAAGCGATCCGCATAAGCCGGCACAATTGCTTCTCGAATGACAACCGCAGCAATCAACACTACAGCCGAAGCCAACAACAGCGGCTTGATGACTCTCCGTTTGGTAACGCCTGCCGCCAGTAGGGCGGTGAACTCGTTTGTTTTTTGCAACCAGGAAATCACGAACAGGACTGCCAGCAATGCTAGCATTCCACTCAATCCTTGAAAGTAATCGATGACACGCGGCGTGAAGTAATTGAAGAGCACGACAGCCAACCCAGCGCCTGAGCTTTCACCATACCGTGTGAATTCGTCCAGGTTGGTGAATACCTCTATCACCACCAACAACCCCGCAACGCTTGCAAAACAAATCGCGAGCGTTCGCAGGTACAAAGTGATGATATAGCGGTCGATGCGGGTCATAGCAGTCAGGGGAAGCGTGATCGCGTCAGGTCGAATTGGTGCCCAAGTGTCCCAAGTTACTATCAGACGATGCAACCCCAGACTTTGCAGCAACCAATTCTCGTTTGCTTGCCAAGGCCCCGCTCTCAAAGGCCCCGCTCTCCAGGGCCACCACGCGGCCGAGCGGTAGCCGGATAGCCAAAGTGCCCACACTGATTTGAAACGCGGAGGGGCAGAGAACGCAGAGGAGATGCTCGGAAAAAAACTCTGCGCCCTCAGCGCCTCTGCGTTTCTACATTCAACGCACCGGATCATGGGTTCTCATTGAAGTTGTTGACGATCCGATGCAAATCCGTCATGTGACAACCTCCTTGAGCGAGGATTTTGAAACGCGGAGACGCCGAGAACGCAGAGGAAATGCTTGGACAAGAACTCTGCGTACTCAGCGTCTCTGCGTTTCTACTTCTTACACAATTGTCCACTTTATTGGTCGAACTGGCGGCGTGCCTCGCACACTGTCCGTGCCGACGGGGCCGTGCTTCC
>DNPC01000110.1 GCA_003501565.1 Planctomycetaceae bacterium
TCCACGCGTGTGCCATCGCCTTTCCCACCACCAACCATGAAGGACGCAAAGCGGTGGGCGGCGACGAATTTCTCACTCGTCAATGTGCCTTGCGCGGCATCACCGGACGCTTCGAAGGTGCCCAGCCAATACTTGCCGAAATGTCGGGAGAACATATCACTACGTCGACGGTTGACGGAATCACCTTCTACGGGCAGACCGTTGAAGGCGGTACCAGTCGCTTCCCAGCCTTCGAGCGTGCCAGATTCGAAGTCAGCGTTCAACTCGCTGCCTGATCGAGTCTTCGGGATGACGGAATTGTCTGGTTCTCGGATGTTGCGACCGACGAATCGCAAGTAGTCAAGACCAACCATGTAGCTTTTGACTGCAGAAGCATTAGCTCCGACGATTTCGATTGTAAGAGTATGCGGGCCGGGTTTTAGTTGACCGGTTGCAAATGTTAGTTGCCCGGTCGATACAACATCCTCACTGAAAAGATCTATGGGGGAGGATATGGGGTGATCATCGATGGCGATCTCAACGATTCCGTAGTCTCTCGCGCAGGTAAGCGATAGCTCAACGGCGCGGGGTTTACCTAAGAAGTTTAGCGGCAGTGAGAGGCGATCACCGGGACGGCCGCCGGTCCACCAAAGGTGACTATCGCCGCTCCACTTGCCAGCCTTGAAGCCCCGCATGTCTTGCGGGCGGGCTGTGCCTGCGGTAACCGTCGCATTTAGATTCTCTCCCTCGATCGCATCGGGCACTTTGCCGTCCAAGTCGCGATCGACTGGTGGTCCGCGACGAATTCGTGATTCGGCTAGCGATCTGCGTTTTGGGCCCGAGTACGGTTTCGGGAGATGGGCTAAATACTCTTGCGGGCTGGCAGGCCGACTTTGATGCAAGAGGACATTTGCGCCCAGCATGCCGCCGGTCGCAATATCAAGCAGGCCATCACGGTTAACGTCAGCAACGCAGACTTGACGACCGATTCCAGAATCTCCATCTACCTTCATGGGTGTCCACTTGGGGCCTGTCGATTCGCGCGCGAGTTTGAACCAGTAGACAACCGCTCCGGCGTCCCACATTGGACTTTGCTTGTGATGCGACCAGTACGTTTTTCCGGTAACGATGTCTTTCAGTCCATCTCCATCGACGTCGGCCAGAGCTACACTATGCAGTTCACTGAACAACACTCCGAAGTCGTTGTCGCTGGGGTGATCGCCCATAATCAAGTGTTTCTTGAATCTTCGGCTCTCAGGACCATCCGTTTGTTCATACCAGCTTAAGCCAAACTCGTGCGCCGCTTCGCTCGTGATGATGTCATTGTCACCGTCACCATCGACATCATAAGCGTGGATTTCGGCGCCGCCGCGCTCGCCAAAGACGGCATCGTGCGGAGCCCACCGATCGGATAAAGAAGCAGGTTGCTCGAGCCAACCGCGAGAATGAATGACGTCAGCCCGGCCATCCCCGTTTACATCTCCCACACCAAGTCCGTGGCCAAAGCGTTTGGGTGCTACTTGCTGCGAAATCGGGTGGAAGTGCCACTTCTTAAACGGTTGAGTCCAGTCGATGGTGGCGTAGCCAAAGAACCCATCACGAGTACAGATCAACTCAGGGCGATCGTCTCCGACTAGCTGCGTAAAGTGTGGTGATTCGTTTGAAACCCAATCAAAGACCTCGTGCTTTGTCCAATGTCGCTGGAGTGCTTCTGGACCAGGATTGCGGTAAACGTGGGCAGGTGTGCCTGGAAAGCCAACTGTGAAAACGTCATTGTGCCCGTCGGAGTCAAAATCGTAGATCCACGCAAAAAATTTGTCCGCGTACTTTTCTCGTGGCTGCGGCGTTGCCGGATAGATCTCGTTGGCTCGCTTAAACTCTGGACCGGCGTACCAATGCGGACCGTAAACGATATCCGGTTGCTGATCTCCGTTGATATCACCGACCGCAATGCCTTCGGAGTAGTAGACATCCGTGAGTTCTTGCCGCTCAAACGAGTGGATGTGTAGCTGATCGTCGGGGGCAGAAGAATTCTGGGCAACCGCGGAGTTGTCACAAACGAGGAAGCAAATCGCTAGTGACGCCAGTAGTGCTCGGCCACAGCAGCTGGGCGTGGGGGGGAAGTCGTATCGCATTTTCGATGAAGCGCAATGATTGTTGGAGGGAATGTGGTCGGAGGGACTCTATATTCTAACAGAGACAGCTCGGGGGCTCGCCCCAGATCGTTTGGCCTGCCGACAACCAAAGTTGAAGCGTCCTGCCCGCGGTGAATCGAGAGTGTTTGGAGTGCTTCCAGGCGCGAACGCTAATTCTTGAAGGATCACAACGCGTGAATTCAATCACTGTAGAACTCGGGGGCGTATACGCGGCCTAGACGAGGGGCAGAAAGTCTGGCAGGATATCCGACACATTTCGTCCTCCTTTTTAGGCAGTTTCGGGCTATCTAAATGAGTCAGCAGCCAGTTTACAAACGAGTCGTACTCAAACTAAGTGGCGAAAGCCTCTCGCGCGTCGGCGAACGTGGCATTAGCATGGAAGAGGTTGTCGCGATCTCTGACCAGGTTCGCCAGGCCCATGAGATTGGTTGCCAATTGGCGGTCGTTGTCGGCGGTGGCAACATTCTGCGTGGCGGACAGTTTACGACCTCTAGCGGCTCAAAAATTGAAGAAGCCACCGCGCACTACATGGGCATGCTGGCTACTTGTATCAATGCATTGGCGCTACAAGAAGGACTTGAGAGCATTGGCTGCAAGACGCGAGTAATGAGTGCGATACGCATGGATGGTGTCTGTGAGCCATTCATCCGTCGACGGGCGATTCGGCACATGGAGAAAGGGCGGATCGTTGTACTGGCAGCCGGAACCGGCAGCCCTTTTGTAACCACCGACACCGCCGCAACTCAGCGGGCTCTTGAACTGGGGGCCGACATCGTACTCAAGGCCACACGTGTCGATGGTGTCTATAGCGACGATCCAGAGAAGAATCCACACGCTGTGCTCTATCGACAACTCGACTACAACACAGTGATTGAGAAGAACTTGAAGGTAATGGACGGGACTGCGATTTCACAATGCCGCGAACACAAGATGCCGGTTCTCGTCTTTAACTTCAAGAAAGACGGCAATATCGTCAAAGCAGTCGGCGGTGGCAAAGTAGGAACGCGAATTGAAGCGGGAGTCGATGACAAATAGGCGAACTTTCCCCGCCTCATCGATTTGACG
>DNPC01000395.1 GCA_003501565.1 Planctomycetaceae bacterium
TGGGCCTTTCCGTACAGGTGCAAATGCGTGTCACCACGCTGAAAAGCCTGCGCCCAATTGGGATCGCCAGACTCCCATACGTCGCCGAGCAAATTCACCATGGCGGCCGGTCGCCCCGATTCACAACTGCTCAGTGGCAAGTTGCAGATCGCTCGCACTTGCTGTTCAAACTGGCTGACCGCGAACGCCTCCATTGTTAAATGCCCCGAGTTGTGGGGTCTGGGGGCCATCTCGTTAATCATGAGGCCGCCATCACGTGTCACGAAAAACTCAACACAAAACAAACCAACAACGCTAAACGTATCTGCGATATCGCAGCAAATCTGCAATCCGCTCTCTTCCACGTCTTTCAAGCTCGCGCTGACTGGACAGCGGGTGACATCCAAGATGTGGTTGGCATGCTCATTCTCAAACATTGGAAATGCTGCTACCTGGCCCGCTGCGTTCCGAGCCGCGATAACAGACACTTCCGCTTCGAAGTCGATCATTTTTTCAGCTACAGCCCGATTCGTCTTCAACGAATCCCAAGCCTGATGAAGTTGTTCGGCCGACCGAACAACAACTTGCCCCTTCCCATCGTAGCCGCTGCGGGCTGTCTTTAGGACGATCGGCCAGCCCAATTCTTCGCCCGCTTCGTTAGCCTCATTGGAACAATTGACATGCACAAACGGTGTCGTCGGGAAACCAGACTGGCTCAGCCTCGATTTTTCTGTGACGCGGTCTTGGCACGTTTCCAGGAAATCTGGCCCCGGTGCAACGCGTGTGACGCGAGCTGCTAAACGGACAAGATCAACATCGACATTCTCGAATTCCAAGGTAATTACCGAGCATAAACGAGCCATTTCCTCGGCCATAATTTTGGCTTCGGCTGCATTCTTGGGTGCAAAATGGCGATCCGCAGCCTGAGATGCCGGACAGTTCTGTTCAGGATCCAGCACGGCTACGTGGTAGCCCAGTCGCTGCGCTGCGTGCACGAACATCCGCCCTAGCTGGCCGCCTCCGAAGACACCCAACCAACAACCGGGTAACACAACATCACGCTTCAGAGAAGTCATTTCAGCCACAATTCGCTACAGAATACTGTCGTTCATGACGGCCTCGGTCTGCGTTTTCGTCCAGGCTGCAAGCCGCTCGCGGAGCTGAGCATCCTCCACAGCTAAGATCCTTGCAGCAAGTAGGCCTGCATTTTTGGCCCCTGAAGTCCCAATCGCTAGGGTTGCGACGGGAACACCACCGGGCATCTGGACGATCGACAGAAGTGAGTCCAGTCCTTGCAAATTGCGGCTCTTAACTGGGACGCCCAAGACCGGGAGAAGCGTACTGGCCGCCACCATACCGGGAAGGTGGGCGGCACCGCCAGCGCCGGCGATAATGACCTTCAGCCCACGCTGCGCGGCGTTCTGGGCGTACTCCGTCATCCAGTCCGGTGTGCGATGGGCGGAGACGACGCGACATTCGTGCGGTACGTCCAACTCCTGGAGTATCTTTTGCGCCTCTTGCATCGTCTCCCAGTCAGACTTGCTGCCCATGATGATTCCGACAACTGGAGAATCTTGTTCGCTCACTGAGCACCGCCTTCGGACGATTGACTTCGCAGAAGTGGAAACAGGACGACGTCACGGATACTGCGAGAATCCGTAAGCAGCATCACTAAACGGTCGATCCCAATTCCCAGCCCACCAGCTGGCGGCATACCATGCCGTAGTGCCAGGACGAAATCGGTATCCATCTTTGCCATTGAATCCTCATCCGACTGCCCTTCCAGCTGCGTACGGAAGAGCTCTTCTTGGAGAAGCGGATCGTTCAGTTCGGTATACGCATTCGCAATTTCCATTCCGTGGATGAACAGCTCAAAGCGTTCGGCAACGCTCGGGTCGCTAGTCTTGCGTTTCGTAAGCGGGCATATGCTGGCGGGGTAGTCGATCACGAAGACAGGTCCGACTAAATGATCCTCCACTTTTTCTTCGAACACTTCACTCTTGACTACATCGGGGTGCTTGCCGGCCGGATCGATCCCGATCCCACTTGCGTATTTGGCAATTGCGTCCGCGTCGGTTGGATCAAGCCCCGTGTGCTGCTGGAAAAGATCGTTGTAGGTTCGCCTCTGAAACGGTGGAGTGAAGTCGATCGGTTTCTCGTTCCACGTCACCTGATACTCTTGTCCGGTTGCCTTAAGTGCATCCAAGATGATTTGTTCGGTAAGCTCCATCATCACTTCATAGTTACCGAACGCTTGATAGGCCTCCATCATCGTAAATTCAGGATTGTGACGCGGACTGATTCCCTCGTTTCGGTACACGCGCCCCAGTTCATAGACGCGTTCCATCCCGCCAACCAGCAATCGTTTCAAATGAAGCTCTAGCGCAATACGCATGACCAATGGCATATCAAGCGTATTGTGATGCGTTTTAAAGGGGCGGGCAGCGGCTCCACCGGCGATTGTATGAAGTGTTGGGCCTTCGATCTCGCAATAATCACGAGCGTTGAGCGTGTTGCGGACCGACTGGACAATTTTGGTACGAGACAGAAACGTATCCATCGAGCCTTCATTGTAGGCCAGATCCAAATACCGCCGCCTTTGCCGCATCTCGCTGTTCTGCAGGCCGTAGTACTTTTCCGGGGGCTGTTCGAGCATCTTGCCCATGAAGTGCAGGTCGGCTGCAAACACAGTCAATTCGCCGGTGTTCGTCCGGCCCAATCGTCCTTCAACCGCCAACCAATCGCCCAGGTCGAAATTACCAGCCAGCTCAAAATCTGCCTCGCCTACTTGAGCTTTACCGATAAAGATCTGAATATCACCCGTCCAATCACGCAGTTTGATAAATACAAGCTTGCCGGTCGGCCGCATGAGCACTATACGCCCGGCGACTCGCACGTTTGGTCCGATTTCTTCGCCGTCGCCCTGTTCCTTTTTCCAGGCCCGGTAATCGATTGGCGACGCTTCACTGGCGGCGTCAAAGTCCGGAAGCGCAACTTCACTGCCATCGGCTAGCTTGTATTTCACCGAATCAGCCTGAGCACGGACATCACGATTCCACGTTCGGTCGGGAAAATGATGCCCCCAAGGATCGCGACCCATGTCAGCAATTTTCTCGAGCTTGGCCAGCCGGGGATCTTGTTCGGTCATTTCGTTCAGCAGTCGAATCGTTCAGCGGTCAAGGGAAGAGCCAGCACATTGATCGCTCGGCTCAGTGTTCCGATACAGTGTTCCGATATTGAGTTATCAGTACAGCGTTCTCAGTTCAACGTCTTCAGTAGAGCAGTTTCGCTTAGGCGGTTTTCGATAAAGCGATCCACGTCGCTCGTCCAAGTAGCACAAAATTCTACTCATACCCCGCCATCCCGACAGCCCACGGGCCATTTGGCGGCTGACAGCCAAAGCGGCACAGAACGGACTAAACCGCGGGCTGGTCAAAGCGACGGTGGGCGAGATAATTGCAATCCTTGCAATAATTTTCCGCAACTAGCGAGAGTGAACATGACCGGCCGGCCCACCAGCCCAGCACAGCTCCCCGACCCTTCGACGCAGCCAAGCAGTGGCTGGCATTGCACACATATGTTTTATTCGATCGATCGTGGGATTCTCAGGGATCTATCTGCGGCCGAGCGGAAGCACGGGTGTGGCCAACTGGATGCCATTCTGCGTCATAGCGAGGAAGGCGTACACGATCCGGTTCGCATGCAGAGTTATATCATCGCGGGCCACAAAGCGGATTTCGGCACTTTGCTACTCGACCCGGATCCGCTGAAAATCGATCGCGTTCATCAACGCATCATGGCTTCTGAGCTCGGTCCGGCCCTCGAACCCACTTACTCATTCGTCTCTTTTACGGAGATCTCCGAGTACGTTCCTAATCCTGACCAATACCGCGACCGACTGATTGCCGGAGGTGAGCCGAGCGATTCTCCGGCGTTAGCTGCAAAAGTGGCAGCCTATGAAAAACGCCTACCAATGATGAACCGCCAACGACTCACGCCCGAACTTCCCGATTGGCCATCAATGTGCTTTTACCCAATGAACAAGTCGCGGGTTGTGGGAGCCAATTGGTTTACAACACCATTCTCGGCCCGCAACTCCATGATGGCTGAACATGCACAAAGTGGCATGGCATTCGCCGGCCGCGTCACTCAAGTAGTCACGGTTTCCGTTGGCGTTGACGATTGGGAGTGGGGCGTGACATTGTGGGCCCGCAACCCGGATTACTTGAAGGACATCGTCTACAAGATGCGATTCGATGAAGCGAGCGCAAAGTACGGAGAATTCGGAGAGTTCTTTGTAGGCTACCAAGCCGGTGGCAAAGCGATCGCAGAGCATTGTTCGCTGTAGGGTGACTTTCCTTAAACCGGGCAGATACCACCAGGTTGAATCCAGACCGCCAAGCGACAAAGCCCGCTTGGTTGCATGCTGTCGATTCAACTAGTTGCCTGCTGCGGCTCGCTCGGCTTGCAGTTTTTTCTGATAGCGAGATTGGATAATGTCGATAACGACCAGCACAGCAATCACAAAGTAAAACGTGCTGGACGCCATCTTTTCGATTGCATGC
>DNPC01000883.1 GCA_003501565.1 Planctomycetaceae bacterium
CGATCTTTATGGGGACGATCTTTCCGGGTGGACGCTGCTTCGAAGTCTTCTACATTCCAGTCGTCTTTGGGGCGGTTTCAGGTAACGATCCGTTAACGCCCACGACCTTCGTAAACAGCATCTTGAGTTACGACTTTGTCCATGTAGATGTCGTGCGACTCGCAAGGAATCTCTGCAAACATTTGGCATTCAAAGGCAAGGGCAACCAGCGGAGTTGTGGCTGGGGCGTGTTCGAGCAGTTTGTCGTAATAGCCTTTTCCGTGACCGGTACGCCCACCATTGCGATCAAAGGCGACACCTGGCACCATGATCAGATCTAGATCTGAGGGCCCCAACCGTTTCGCCGCGACCTCGCGCAGGTCCGCTTTTGGTTCGAGAATCTTATACATCCCGATGTCGAGTTCATCCATGCTCTCTAAGTGGAACAGCTCGAGCTCACCATCCACGCAGTATGGGATAACAATGCGTTTCCCGCTTTCCAACGCAGCCGGGAGGGCATGTCGGGTGCGCACTTCATCTCGGACGTCTATATAGAACATCACCGTTTGGCTTTTCGCGTATTCCGGCAAGCCCATGAACCGCTCGACTATTTGCTGGCTGACAGAATCCTTGTCCGCCTGGTTTTTCCGGTTTTCATGAGCTTGCTTGCGGATCTGCTGCTTACGTTCGTAAGTCGATTCCTCTGCCGGTGAACTGCTCATTGTGGTTTCTGTTCCTAGCGTGGACAAATTGAAGTTCGCCATGCCCTACCAGTGGATAAGCCCGGTTCGCCCGTAGCTTGCTGAACTCTAGCAGCTTATCGCCGACTAGCAGCTTCCCCCTTGGCACGCATATGAGCCCCAGATCTTAGCAGACTTTTTTGAAGCGGTCGTCCCCCAACGAAGCTCAATCAACGTTGGAAACAGGGACCTGTCGCTGAAAGGCGGGGCGAGCCAAGGAGCAGGCGGTTTTCCATGCAGGAAACTCCCGCTGGAGATATGTGCGGTCGTGCTCTTGCGGGCGGGATGATTACGATTTTGCGATAAGGCTGTCTAGATACGCGCGTGAACGGTTTAATTCATCGGTAACTTGAGCCGGCATGGGTAACATGGGCCTTCCGCGCGGCGTTGGGTGCATAAAGATCTCAGTCCAGCCACGGTAGTTGATGGCTTGCAGGGCTTCGACCATCGGACCAAAATCCAGCGGACCACGAACCGGCAATTGAAGCAACTCTTCCTCTGTGGGCATCACCTTCATGCAGCCGTTGCCGTGTTCCCAGGCGTAGAACATCTCGATTGCAGGTCCGAGATCGCGGATCAATGACGCCAACTTCTTTGGCTCCTGCGTTAAGTGGTATGGCGCTAGTGCGATCCCCAAGTGCTTGCTGGGCCGTAGCTCCGCCAACCACCTCAGCGAGTCTGGTGACTCAATTAAGTTGTTGCCATGATTCTCAATCGCGACACATACGCCCTCCTCCTCAGCTATCGCCAAGGTGGGCTTTAGTCTTTCCACGAACTCCCGCACCGCCAGCTTCAACTCTGCCCCCGAAAGTCCCTTTGGTCCAGCGCCACCGGTAACCATCGTCCGGCACCCCAAACGCCCGGCCAGCCGCAGCTCGTCAGCTAGGCCAAACGGCCCAAGCTTGTACTGCGTGATACACCCAAGTTGCACGTCATGACGCTCGAGCATCTCAGTGAAACGCTCAACACCAAGATCCGTCAATTGCTCGCGCTGATTTCCGTGCACTTTCGGCCAAAGATCCAAGTGCGTAGCCCCGCAGGCGCGCACTTGAGGCAAGATTTCGCCAAGGTATTGATAACCGAAAAGGCACGACGCCAACATGTAACGAAATCGAAACGGGTCGGATCGCTCGCCCAAATCGCCCGCGTTGGCTTCCGGACACCAGCCGGACGTAAACGCCGTGGTGCAGGCGAGTGCTTTCAGGAATTTACGACGGTCTGCTCCGCACGGCAAGTATGATCGGACAGGCCCCTGAGCATTCGCTTGCATGGTTCATCGCCTTCTTTGTTGGTCGCGGTTCAAATTTGCCAGTCCACTAACAGTACAGGCGAGCCCCATCAGTACACCGAACAAGAACCCTAGATCGATCAAACCACTTAGCAAGCCGAAAGAGGTCCGCGTCTGGGAAAGGTTCTCACTCTGCTCTGACAGCTCGGCCAGGGCTGCTGGTATCGTGCGCAAACGCAGCACCTCTAATTCGGCCTCCGATTCATCCAATAGCCTCTCAGTCGCTTCGATTGATTCCGGCAGACGGCTAGAAAGCAACATTTCGGCTTCGACCAAGGCATCCTGCATGGCAGGGATCGCACTTTCCAACTCGAACAGTTGTCGACTTGCACTTTGAAGCGTTGATTTTTCGCTTTCAAACAACTTCCGATAAGTTAGCTTCGGTTGCGAGGGAACCTTGATGTTGACCTTGCGGCTCCCAATCTCCGGTTCGGCTGGAACATCCAACAGCATCTGTTTGCGGGTGATATCAATCGAAGACGGGTATTCGAATTCAAATGTGCGTTTGCTCACATCGATGCCCGCCGGGTACTTGAAGCTGAGTGCGCCCAGGCTCTTTCCGGCGATCGAACCGAGAGAACGCTCCCACTTCTTCATCTCAACGGCTGCCCCGCTAGGGTAGGAGATTTCTTCTTGCCGTCGATTGACGCTGGCGGTTGGATACGGCAGTTTGATCTGTCGTGTTCGCGTCTGTAGTGTCGGGATGTCAACACCGACCGTTTGAGTTTGCAGCTCCAATTCAGGTAGATTCAGTGGCAAGACTGCTGCCGCGCGGTCGAGCGATTCGGCGACCTGCCGACTGGTCGCGGCCAG
>DNPC01000447.1 GCA_003501565.1 Planctomycetaceae bacterium
GCCACGATCGGTGCTACCTGCGTCAAGCACTTTGGCGATGTTGGGATGGTCCATCAACGCCAGCGATTGTCGTTCAGCCTCAAACCGGGCGACGACTTGCTTGCTGTCCATTCCTGCCTTGATGACTTTGAACGCGACCACGCGTTTAACTGGACTCAGCTGCTCAGCCATATAGACGGTCCCCATGCCGCCTTCGCCGATCTTCTGCAGCAATTTATATCTGCCGATGATCTCATCACTCGATTGACCGTCTTCTGTTGGTAAATCCGATGTGCTGGATAAGTCAAGCAAACTATCCATCTCCTGGTGGGCCTGTAGCAGCATCAGAACGCGTTCGATCTGTGCATGATCTCCGGAGTATTTTTCCAGGAAGTCGAGTTGCTCAGGTTTCGGAAGTCGTTGAGTCCGCTCAAACAGCTCCTCATCAGTCATCTCTCAAGTCCCTTCCCAAGCTCTCGGCATCACCTACGGCAAAATGCCGAATGAATTCTCCCGCATGATTGCCTATTAAACAGTGCGGAATTCCTGTGTAATTTACATCAACGAATACCGAAATATTCTTGAGAGAGCGTGCCAGGTAGCTGACGAGGCGATAATTCCGCTTGTTCAGGTCTTTCATAACTGTCCACGGATGCGTACCCTCGTCGACTACAGAATGCCCCAACCTGGCCGGATCGAAAGAGTCGAACTGTCAGTCATGAACGATATCACCAATCTACTTCAGCGATTGCAGGTCGGGGAAATCGCTGCGAGCGACGAGTTGCTGGTTGCTCTGTACCAAGATCTTCGCGAGCAAGCGACACAGCAACTCTCCCGTGAAAAGCCGGGGCATACTCTTCAAGCCACCGCGCTGGTCCACGAAGCTTATTTGCGGTTGATAGGGCCTGCGATCAAGGACGGTGAATCCCAAGAGGTCTGGAATAGTCGGGGCCACTTTTTCTCCGCTGCTGCAGAAGCCATGCGGCGGATTCTGGTGGAGCGGGCGCGTCGAAAACAAGCAAAAAAACGCGGTGAAAACGCTGGACGAGTTGATATCGAACTCGACTATCTGGCAGGGAAAGACCATGACAGCAAGCTAATCGCCCTGGATGAGGCACTCAGCAAGCTAGAAGCTGAGGAGCCACAAAAGGCGCAGGTGGTGAAGCTCCGATTCTTTGCTGGTATGACGATTGAACAAACCGCTAAAGCCCTAGACATTGGCACCTCAACTGTCGATCGATATTGGACCTATGCCAGAGCCTGGCTGCAACGCGAAATGTCTTAGATCACTTCAGGGGACGCGTCAAAGTGACTTGGCTTTTTCCTACCGCTCGGGACACCCTTCCAAATTTTTTCTAAAATCTCTGGGGTAATCTTCGGGAATTCTGCGCACGTAGAGGTAGCAGCAGAACCTCCAACCCATTGAGATCACGATGAACGATGAATCCATCTTCACAGAAGCTCTTTCGCGAAAAACGAATGGAGAGCGTGACGAGTACTTGAGAAGAGCGTGTAACGACGATGCGCAACGGGATCGAATCGCTCAGCTTCTTTCGAGTCACGATCAATCCAACAGCTTTCTGGATCGTGAATTGACAGGGGGAATGGATGCAAAGGGCCTGGTCGGAACGACTATTGATGCTGCCAGAACTTTGGGGGCGAAAGAAAACCAAGTCCTTGGTAGCTATCGCTTGTTGCACTTACTCGGTGAAGGTGGCATGGGCTCGGTCTACATGGCCGAACAGTTACAGCCGGTGAAACGCCGAGTCGCCGTGAAGATCATTAAGCAAGGCATGAACTCCGAGCAGTTTGTCGCCAGGTTTGAAGCCGAGCGTCAAGCGCTCGCGTTGATGGACCACCCCAACATCGCCAAGGTGCTCGATGCAGGCTGCACCGATCGTGGCGAGCCATTCTTCGTGATGGAACTGGTCAAGGGAATTCCCATCACGGAATTCTGCGACCAAAACAAACTTGGGACGGCAGAGCGATTGGAGTTGTTCATTCAAGTTTGTAACGCAGTCCAGCACGCCCATCAAAAGGGCATCATCCATCGCGACCTGAAGCCGTCGAACGTGATGGTCGCCATGTACGACGATCGTCCGGTTCCCAAAGTCATTGACTTCGGAGTGGCCAAAGCCACGCATCAGCAATTGACCGAACAAACCCTTTACACAGTGCCGGGGCAGATTGTGGGAACTTGGGAGTATATGAGTCCTGAGCAAGCGATCTTGAATCAACTGGACGTGGACACTCGCACGGACATCTATTCGCTGGGCGTCATTCTCTACGAACTACTGACAGGTCACACACCGCTTGATCTGAAGTCGCTAGGCTTGGGGGCTCTTGAAGAGCGTTTGCGTCGTATCCGGGAAGAGGAACCCTCTCGCCCGAGCTTAAGAGTCAGTAGCCTCGGAGCCGCCGCTGGTTCTCTAGCTACCTACCGCGGAACTGAATCGAAGTCGCTGACTCAAACCCTGCGCGGTGATCTTGATTGGATCGTCATGAAGGCACTCGAGAAAGATCGCTCAAAGCGCTACGAGACTGCAAATGGCTTTGCAGCTGAAATTGGTCGATTCCTAAACGACGAACCGATCAGCTTCAGGCCTCCATCGAGCTGGGAACAGTGCAGACGGCTTTATCGGAAACATGGGGGGATAGCGAATGCGGCTATGATTTCTTTCGCCACCCTTGGAATAGGATTAGCCCTCGCATTGTGGCAATACTCCATTGCCTTCCGACGAGCGACCGAGTTAGCTGCGAAGGAAGTAAAGCTGCGCGCACAAAATTTGGAGATCGCGAAGGAAAAGAAGACGGCAGAAGAGCGTCTCGGCTTTGTAAAGGATTACACGATGATGCTTGCGAGGTCTGGAAGCGAGCAAGATCTGAATACTGCCCTGCAGACCGCAACCATGGTAGGAGCATCAGACTGCTGGAAGCTCATGTTACGAGCCCAATCCAAAATCGAAGACGGCAATCCGGAAGAGGCTGTGGGAATATTGCGGCGTGCTCTTGCCTTGACAGACCCAGACGACAAACTTGCCGCAAAGGGATTGCTCGGACACGCACTCTTGTTCAGCGGACAGACTGATGAGCACCTTAAGTTGCATCAGGAATTGTCGTCCGCAAAGCTCAATAGCGTTGAAGAGTTAATTTTTGTCGGCAACGGTCTCAGCTTCGACACAGCAAGGTGGCTCGATCTGGCAAATCGGGCTGTCCAGATTCGTGAATCACCGCTCGCCTTATTTAATCGGGCGGCTGCACGTATGCTCTCTGCAGTCGACCGTGGTGATCTTGAGATGGCAAAATCTGGAATTGTCGATTTGGAAAAGGTTGAAGCTACTGGAACGACACCCTACTTGATCGCAATTCGAGCGCAGCTTCACCTCACCTCGATGCTCTTGGCAGAAGAACGCGGACTTAGTTTGGAGCCTTGGAGGCAGCAGCTCGAGGCAGACATCGAGCTGCTACGTGAACAACCAGACTTTGGCTGGGGACTGATTGTGAGCGCATGGTATGACGATCATTTTCGACCTGCACAAGCTGATGAGTCCTGGGCAACGGTTATGTCGCGAGGAGTGGGAGGATGGCATGACATCCATGCTGCAGCAATGGTGTTGCGGAACCAGTCCTTGGAGCACTGGGAGTCACATTTCCAAGGGGAGGAAGTTCTTGAGCAAACTGGCTTGGCTTGCTTGCTTGCTTTCGACGGTGATTCAAACGCAAAACAAAGGTCACTTGACATTTACAGCGAGATTATATCGCAAGTTGAAATCGTGAACGTCCAATCTGGGTTCGGGGTCGAAATCGCATTGCTTGCTAAAGATGCAGCCAGGGTAAAGGCAGACGCAATGCATCTGCTCGAGAAGAATTCTTTCGCAACGGAGTTTGATCGAGAGCTTGTACGTTACTTGTCTCTGCAGACTAACCAAGCGGCCGACGAATTTGACCGGAAGCTGAAGCACTTCACTCGTACAGAACAACTCATGGGGCACTTCACTGCTGGACTCCTTGCATTTGCAAATGACGACACGGAGGAGGCCATCGAGCAATTCAGGAAGACTCGTGCAACCAGGGTCTATCATACATCTGACTACTATTGGGCTCGGGCGATGCTTGAGCGTCTCGGGGCAACGACTCCTACATATTAGGAAAGCGAGCGGTGGAAGAAGACGAAATCCTAGCCAAAGCAATTGAGTTAGCCCCGGAAGCAAGAGCATCTTTCCTAAAGCAAGAGTGCTGTGGGAATGCTGAGCAGCAATCGCGCATCGTATCACTCCTACGACATGTAGAATCACCAGACAGTTTCCTCTCGGGTGCGCCCATGAATATCGAATCGACAGATGCATTTAATCATTCGGAGAAACTTGCCGACGAGCGGACGATTGGCCCTTACAAGTTGCGTGAGCAAATTGGCGAAGGCGGGATGGGAGTCGTTTACGTTGCTGAGCAATCGAAGCCAGTCAGACGCAAGGTGGCTCTGAAGGTCATCAAACCGGGAATGGACTCAAAAGAAGTGGTCGCCAGGTTCGAGGCCGAACGGCAAGCACTTGCGATGATGGATCATCCGAGCATCGCTAAAGTCTTCGATGCCGGTATGACGGACACGGGGCGACCCTATTTTGCGATGGAGCTTATCAACGGTGCTCCCATCACGAAATACTGCGATGAAAAGAAATTGAGTATTCGTGAGAGACTCAATCTCTTTACGCAAGTTTGTAACGCTATTCAGCACGCTCATCAGAAAGGCGTCATCCATCGCGATGTGAAGCCATCCAACGTGCTGGTGACGCTCCATGATGGCCGCCCCGTTCCCGTGGTGATCGACTTCGGAGTAGCCAAGGCCACGAACCAGAGTCTGACGGAACAAACAATTTACACGCGGTTGAACCAAGTTGTCGGTACCACCCTGTACATGAGCCCTGAACAAGCTGAGCTAAGCCGCTTCGGAGTCGACACCCGAACGGACGTTTATGCTTTGGGTGTCCTCCTCTACGAGTTGCTGACTGGAACAACTCCCTTCGATCAAGATCGCCTTAGTCGAGCTGGTTTTGATGAGATTCGTCGCATAATCCGAGAAGAAGAACCACCCAAGCCTAGCACTCGAGTTTCCAGCCTCGGGGAAACCGCTTCCGACGTCTCAATACAACGCGGTACCGATCCAAGTAAGCTCACATCGAGTATTCGTGGCGACCTTGACTGGATCGTGATGAAGGCACTCGAGAAGGATCGCTCTCGCCGCTACGAATCTGCCAGTCGCTTTGCGGACGACATCGAAAACTTCCTACGTGACGAGGTCGTCGAGGCACGGCCTCCTTCGATTGCGAACCGATTTCAAAAAGCATGGCGACGAAATCGCTTCTTAGTTTCCGGTGCAATCACCGCCACGCTCGTCCTGACAACTGGATTAGGATTTGCAATTTGGGGAATTCGGGAGCGCGACAAGACTCTTAAGAAACTGCAACAAGTCATCGTTATACGGGGAGTCGAAGAATCCCTCCTGGGCGAAGACATCGAGCCGACGTTGCAACTGGCACGCGATGCGGGTGTAGGTGCAGACTGGATTGAGACAATTCACGGAGCCCGGGCATTGCATGTCGGGGACAACGCATCCTCGCAAATGCACTTTGGCAACGCTTTGGAGATCAACGAGAACAATGTGGCTGCGAAATGCATGTTGTCGATCGCCCTCTATCATGATGGTCGATTGGTTGAGCACGAATTACTAATGCAGTCCTTCGACAAATGGCAACCGCGTTCAAAATTCCAAGAACTCGACAGGCTATTCCTTGCTTACGCAAAGATTTACATGGATCGAGAAACTGCGGCGGATGAACTCCGTGCGATTTTGCAGGCACATCCCTCGTGGATGTTTGCACGAGCCATGCTTGCGGGCACGCTAGGTGAATACGCGACTGTTACTCTGAAGCCGGAAGACGCGCGGAAAGCCATCGCAGAAGCTACCGTACCGGCCTTAGCAGCGCCGGAAAATCCCTTTGTGCTAATGGTGCAACTATACACTCATACTGTGGCATGCGAGTTATCTCCGTCTCCAGATCTCATTGAACAGGGTATCACCATCGCCGACAAACTTTCGCAGTATCCTGATTATTTGCTTGGCAAATCTATGAGAGCATGCTTCATGGATCGCTTTGGAAATCCAGGTGATGCGCAGCAGCTCAATCGGGAGTTGGCTTCCGAGCATGGTTTCTTCGCGGTTCGGTCAGTCGGTCGGCTAATGCGGCTTGGTGATGACGATTTCGTCCGCAAGCTGGAACCCAAGTCCATAGACGGGAAACTGGCACGGGCTCTACTGCTGACTCAACTCCCCGGCGCAGAGGAGGAGGTATCTCGAGTCACAGACGAGTTGATGAGGTCGGAATACGCCCAAAGCCGTTGGGGACGCGAAAACTTGTTAGTTCTGCTACTACTTTCAAAGAAAGGGGAACTCGCAAAACGGAAATGCGGGGAATGGTTGGCAGAGATTTCCAGCGATCCTACCCCCCGACGGTTTGAGGCGAACAAGCAAATGTTTGAATTGTTCAATCAAGACTTGGTCAAGGATCAAGCCGACATGCATTTTCACATTAGAAAACACATTCGTTTTCTGCGGGCGTTGGATGCCTACTCACGTGGAGATCTAGATACGGCTATCGAACATATAAAGCAGTTTAACAAAGTGCCGAATCTAAGCGTCTGGAGCTTTTGGGGGCAAGCACTTCTGCAGAAATGGGAGGAGTCCCCAAAAAATGAGGCGAGAGCTCGTCCGATTACCCGTGGCCAAAGTCAACATGGCCAGGAGCAGTGCGCGACCGATCGAGGATTCTCCCGTGCAACGGAATTGAAGTGTCATCACTATACTCTCAGATCTGAAACGAACCTTAATGGGTGCCCGGCTACTACAAAACTGAGAACTCGAGCTGACAACCGGCTCAATGAGTTGGTGAGGACGAGCAAGCTAGCCGATTTTGGGGACAAAACGGGGACAGAATTGGCAATTTAGGCCCAATGTGGATCAAATTTCAGTCGCGCGGTAAAATTCGGTTTTCATCCATTTGGAAAGGCACTTCATTACAAATCCAACCCCAACTCCAGTGCAACGTAGCGTTAACCGCTTCAGGTCCTAGTGTCCCCTTACAGGACGTGGAGGTTCAAATCCTCTCATCCGCACTGGTTTTTCTTGGGTTTGTGACGTCTTCTACCCAAAATTTGCTGACCATCTTCTGCACTTCAGACTTCATTCAGTGGCAGATCAGTGGCGGAATTGAGCTTGCGTTCGCGTATGCCCACTATTGCTTACGTTTAGGTCGAGATTGAGAACGTTCCGTCGATGAGATCCGATAAGCGGCTTCTGAAATTCGAGCTTGGTGGGTGATCTCTTGAGACTCCGACGGCAAAGCCGCAAATAGATCTCAGTTTTCTGATACGATCTGGCAGAAGGTCAGCCATGCGTAGATTTTGGAGTCGGGGATTGGTCGACTAGCTATTATCGCCACCGCTGGTGTGCAAGTTGCTCAATCGGCGGTTGGTTCCGCTTCGTGAGATGCCGTGTTCCATCGCAGGGTTTTTGGGCAGATAATCCAATGGTCTTTCAACAATGGGAGGGAATGGATTAAGCATGAGGACTGTCAAAAAAACCGAGTCTGTTCCAAGCTGGCTCTTATGGGCTTGGGAACATGGAATATACGTATTTTTCGGTGGTGGATTGTTGATCGCCGCAGCGATCGTCGTGGTAGCGTACTATTTGGACAATCGTCTCGATCGGATTGAAGACAGCTTACTATTTGTTCCGCCGGCCGAGTATCAGCCACCCAGCCTTGAAGACTACCCCCTCGGTGATGTTGCGCTCGATCAGTTACCCTCAAGCAGAACAATCTACGTTCCGGTGTATTCTCATGTTTACTTCCAAGGAGGTGCTCCCTACTTGCTCGAGACAACCTTGAGCATCCGCAATACCGATCGCAATGAACCGATCTATTTGCGTTCGGTAGACTATTTCGACACGTCGGGTAAACTCATCAAATCACAACTCGACCGACCAATCCGGCTCACTTCACTGCAAACCATTGAGTTCTTGGTCGAACGTCAAGATACCTCGGGAGGCTCAGGAGCAAATTTTCTTGTCGAGTGGCAGGCCAAGAGTCAGACTGCAAAACCGTTGGTAGAAGCCGTGATGGTTGGCACCGCTGGCACTCAAGGAATTTCTTTCGCGCGTAAGGGTTTCGAGCTTGCTGAACCACAAGGACGACAATCCGCGCCCATAACGCAGTGAACGTGGGTACCGGAGAGTGATTTCGGCCGGTGTGCGACTAGGACGATTGCATTCTCTAACTGGTTTGCGCGTTGCCAAGTGACGCACTAATTACTTGGTCGCCGAACTGGCATCATCCGAATTGTCGTTCAGGATCAGCCAGATGATTGGTACGCTCCGGCGGACTCAGCCCATTAGTAAGCGAACTATCTCTTCGACCGTCGCTGGTCTGTCTATTGGTGACGAAGCCAACGAACGCTGCATGATCGATTGAAGGGCTGCGTTGATTTTAGAACTTGTATCTTCGTCGGAGCGTTGGCGGTCAACTGTTTGCTTTAAGATTTCGGCGACACCATTGCCAGCGTTTGGTGGCGTGCCGAAGAGGTACCAATGGATGAGTCCGCCGATGGCGTAGATGTCGGTCTTGAAGCCGAGGTTGCCGAAGGCGGGATCGATTTGCTCGGGGGCGGCGAAGCCCAAAGTACCACCGAGAATGGGAGACGTCGCTTCGACGGAGACTTGTGAAAAGCCAAAATCGGTGACCGTGACTCGATCGTCATTGTCAATTAGAACGTTCGCGGGCGTGAGGTCACCGTGAACCAATCCCGCATCGTGGACTGCCTGCACGGATTCGCAGATTTGTCGTAGCCAGTGTGTGAAACGAAGCTTGCTGGGACGATCGATGGCGTGCATTGGCACGCCATCAATCCATTCGCTCAGAACGTATGGACCTCCATGTGGTGACTCGCCGTATCCCAAATAGCGGATTACGCCGGGATGATTGATTCGGGACGCCGCGAAAATTTCCCGGATGAAAGTTTCGCGAGCCTGTTCATTGTGCCAGAATGCTTTACGAAGGAACTTCACTGCGATGGTACTCCCATCGGTTTGCATGCTCGCGCGATAGACTTTACCGAAGCCGCCGGCGCCGATCAGTTTCCCAAGCACGAATTGGCTGTAGCTAACCCGTGGCAACGTAGTGGAGCTTGTCAAAGATCCTGCTGGCGGCGATTGTTCCTGGGAATCTTTAGTACGTTCCGCTACATCTACATCAAGCACCGGCGAAAGCGTTTCGCGGATTTTTGTCATCCGCCTTCTTATGGTTCGTTCGTCGATCCCCAATGATTTGGCAATCTCCTGTTGCGTCAGGCCTGCGAGCATGGCTTCAACGACTGAGAACTGATCCGCCGGAAGTTCAGTATTCAGTTGTTCCATTAGCTCGTGAGCATCGGAGTCGTTTACCGCAAGTATCTCAGCTTCGCTCCCTACTTGATCGAGAGAGACTCGTAATCGGTCGCCACCACGCTTTGACGCTGAGTGGCGTTCGATCGATCTAGCTAGTTTTCGACGGGCGAACGTTGCCAACAATCGCCAAAACGAAACGCTCTGGCTAACGTGGATGCGACTGTTCCGGGCAGCGTTGAAGAAACTTCCCATTGCCGATTGCATTACCGCTTCAGGATCAACTTGCGAGCGATAGCGGTGATTCACGCGGCTGGCGACAAGGGCCACGAGGCGGAATGCGTATCGGTTAAAAAGGACGTCGGCTGCCTGCTCGTTGCCGTTCTTCCACTGGCGAAGCAACCATCCGTCTGGCCGATCCGTGATCGCGTCGGATTCTTGAAATTCTTTTCCGTCGTCGGTGTCCGGATTCAATCGCGTTTTCTCTCTTCCAGAGTAGTGGATCTTGTTGAAGATCCTTTACGCGCTGGATCTTTAACAAGATCTACTACAGCCTATGGACTATAGCCTAAAGCCTAAGGACTCTTCCATGACTATGGTGGTTACCGAGCCCTGCATCGAATGCAAAGACAAATCTTGCTTAGTGGTTTGCCCGGTCGAATGCTTTCACGAGGATGAGACGATGGTCTACATCGACCCCGATGAATGCATCGATTGTGGGGCCTGCGTTCCGGAATGCCCAACCGAAGCGATTTTCTACGAAGACGATGTTCCCGAGCACTGGCATCGGTTCATTGAATTAAACGCGACTAAGGCAAAGGAATGCCCCTCGGCACACGACTCGGATTAACCCAATAGTTTGCGCATCGCTGACGCGACTCCCAGAGTGACTTCGGTCATTCTGGGATAGTCGAGCGTGTCCGGTGTGTCGGTGGCCTGGTGGTAGTTTGGATTGCGCAAGAAGCTGGTGTCGGTGAGCATCAGGGCGGGATAGCCCTGGTCCCAGAACGAGCTGTTGTCGCTGAGCCGAATCTCGTGGATCTTTTCTGGTAAACAGATCGAGAATAGGGGCATGCGGCGCGTGCCGCGTTTGAATCCGCGGCGGAATCTCCAGCACAGTTTCCAAGATGGAATATTGCCGACGGCTGCCAGAAAGTTGCCGCGGCTGGGAAAGAAACGGTGCATCCACTTCGGAATTCCCGGCGGAACCGTTTGCGAGCCTTTCGTCAGACTGTAGTAACCAACCATCTCCAGGCACAGCATTCCAATGATATTGTCATTCCGCTGTCGTGAAAGTCGCGCGTGATGTTGGCTACCCATCGAATCCATGTTGAAATACGGCGGTTCTTCGCAAGCGAATGCTACAAATCGGACCGTCCGCTTTCCATTGTGCTCGCGCAGCAATCGGCTGACTTCGAGCAATACTGCGACGGCGGAAGCATTGTCATCGGCT
>DNPC01000227.1 GCA_003501565.1 Planctomycetaceae bacterium
CTGGGTCGACTCAAAGTATCGGCTTAAACATTGCCCCCAAGACTTATCAGCGCGACTTACGTGTTCGAGCCGCATGGCTGCAAACCGCGATTACCCGCGTGCACCGCCGTGATCGATTCGTGGCGGACGTCGAGATGCCCAATGGACAGCTTCGTTTTGTCTTACCCAAGTTCATTGACGACCTGGACGTAATCGTTAATGGCGAATCTGTTGAAGACCAACGTTATGACTACGCAAGCGATGTGTTGGAAATTGATATAGGTACACCCGATTCGACAGGCGTCCAATCGCACTTAATCGAAGTTTCCTATTTCCTGCAGGAAGACCTTTCGTGGCTAAATCGACTCAAAATGAACTCGCCACAAATTGAAGGGGTTCAACGTATTCAAGAGTTCCAATGGGAACTCCTCACACCAAACACACAGCATATCGTCGGCTGCCCAGATCAATTAACCGCTAACTGGCAATGGGCTTGGCAACGCATTTGGTGGCATCGCCAAAGCCCCGAAGTTAACTTTGAAGAAGAGTTGGGCGCGACCAAGCAGGCGAAACTTCCTCCGTCGATGAATCGCTATGTGATGAGTGGTAATCGCATTGATCCCGATGTTTCAATTGTCGTTGTATCACGCTTTTCGCTCTGGTTGCCGGTCGGTTTGATTTCGATTCTGATCACCTACTGCCTGTTGAATTTCTCAGTATGCCGACGGCCTCCTGCGGTCCTCGGATACGCTGCCGTGCTGGCTACTGTCGCTCTAGTCTGGCCGGACTTTTCCATGCTAATCGGTCAAACCACCCTTATTGCGCTGTCATTAGTCGGACTGCTCTGGATGACGCAAATTGCCGTCGACGCACGTGTCCGCCGAAGAAGCGTGTTTAACAGCAGGTCAATTTCAACTTCCCAGGATTCCCGCACTTTCAATTCTGGTCGTGTCGGAAAAGCGTCCGGTCCCTCCCTACCTAGCACTCAACCCGCCGGAGGTTCATCAATCGCTGCTAGCGAGGGACAGTAAAATGCAGCTGTTATGTAGGTTTCTTACAGCTCTCTGCGCTCTCAGTATCCTGGCTTTTAACTCATCAAAGGCCAGGGCGCAAGAGGAATACGAACCCTGGGAGGTGATGCGGGTCTACTTTGACAAAACGTACATCGGACAGGTCGTCTCGGATGCTTTCACACCAATCGCAATCGATGAGCTCGCTGATGTGCTCAAGCGTCTAAGCCGACAGCAAAACCGCACCAATGAAACACCGCCACGTACACGAGAAGCGCAATACGTTGCATCACTTCTAGGAGAACGCTTACACTCCGAAAGATCATTCTGGCAGCTTGATTCTGATACAGAGAAAGCTGTTGACGGAGTACGTATCGGGAAGCTAACCGTTGTACCGACACGTGCGCGCGTCACGGAGCCCGATGATGATGTGGATTCACGCCAATTGGTAGACTTCGATCAGTACACTGCCGACGGGGAGCTGGTCTTAAGCTTCGACCCTGCAGCTCCTCGCTATACGTTCGGTTTTTACGCCTTGGGGACTAAGTCGCGTGGTGAAATTCGTTTTGCGTTAGAGTTGCCGTCTGTCACGATGTCACAGCTCCTGATCGCGACTCCGCGGGACATCGAGCTGTATTCAGCTGAGGCAGCGGTTGAGCCAGCGACAGACAGTCAATTCGACAATCTCGACGATGGCCTGAGAGCGGTTCTGCAAAGCCGCATGGATGAAAATACTCGGCTCTGGAATGTCAATAACAGCGGGTTGACTCGGTTCGAACTCGTAGCCCGAAGAACTCCCACTAGTACAGCTGATTCCGCCTCCGCAATTGGATTGGATAGCCATGTTGTGGCAAAAAGCCAATTGATTTACCGGTTAAGCCCGAGTCGAACTGAGGTAGAAGCAGACTTTGATGTGCTTCCCGGCAATTCTGATTCAACATTCCGGCTACAACTGAGCAGCGAACTCAAGATTCTGGAAGCAACCGTCAATGACTCACCGGTAGAGTTCTATTCGGTGGCGAGTCTCAGCGGTGTACTACCAGCGAAAGAAGACGCAAGAACATTCGTTGAACTAGCCGCTCAACCGAGCGCGATCACCGGCACCACAGTTAGAATCAAAGCCCTCTGCTTACAGCAAGGCTCCCAGAGATCATTGCCGTCGATAACACTATCCAGCGCGTACTGCCTAAACGGAACGACGGAAGTTCTCGCCGATAATCTTGTGGTTAGCCAGATTACTGAAAAGCGCAAGTCGAGCCCGGCTTCGGAAGAAAGTACACGCGAGGGGATAGTCCCGACGGATCCCTCGGCAGCAGCCGACACGTTACAACCCACCGCCAGTCGACCAACTAGTATGCCGATTCGTTGGCACGGATCTCCGCCAGAATTGGATGTTTCGCTTGCTACACAAATTCGACGATGGCAGCTTGAAAGCCTAAGTCAAATTCGCGTCCAAAATGAATGGCTCACGCTAACATGCAACGCTCGCTTGCAACACTCGGCTCCTGATAGCAATGAGGTCGCGCTGCAACTGCCCCAGCAGTGGCTCGTAGACAACGTTTCGATTCAAGGACAAGCCGGTGAATCACGATTCAAAACGCAGAAGCAGAGACGCGGCGATCAATCTCAGATCCTGGTCTCTTGGAGCGATACACCTGAGAAAATTGATTTCGAAATCCAAGTCAAAGCCCATATGCCGCGTCAGAACGAGCGGCTTACGAAGCTGAGCGTGTTCTCTGAAAGCCAGTTATATGTGCCTGACGCCGCGCAGGTCGAATATCTTGCGCTCACGCCTGGCCCCCACTATGACATCGACATCAATGAAAGCACACTGAAACTTCAGGTGCAACCCACCGATCTACCTGCTTGGCTACAAACGCTGATAGAACCGGCCGATGAACTTTGGTTCTTTGAACGGCTTTCTCCGCAAACCGGACCTATCAAACTTAGCCCCAGCCGTGGTGGCTTCAACAGCGATATCGTGACCGTCCTAAATGTTGACGCCACAGATTTGAATTACACAACGATGATCGATGCTCGCCCACTTGCGGGAGCCACTACAGGCGTTTCCATCCTTGTACCAGCTAGTCTCGACCCCGAGAGTATTGTCTGGTCATTGGATGATTCAGCAACGGTGCTCACCCAATCGGCGATCGGCGAAGCCGCTCAGGGGTCACGCTTGATTCAGCTCCAGCTTAGCCGCCCCCTTAGCAAGCCGTTTCGAATCACTGCTCGCTGGCAACAGCCCAAACCGGAAACGAACCAGGTTCGAGTTCCCATTTTGGCGGTTTCCGGCGCGATCGATTCAAGCTCGACACTCATTGCTCCCAGCACACTACGACTGAGACAACCTCCGGTCTCGGTGCAAGTCCAAGGCAGTGTAAAGGGACCAAAATTTCTTCAAAGTGATCTTTTGGGTGAAGCACCAGCATCCAATGTTGATTACCGACAATACAATCTTAATTCTGTCGCTGCGTTTGAGTTAGAGTTTGTTGCTGGCAGGGCGGAAGAAATCCAGCACATCCTGGTGCACCGTCAGATTGCTCGACATACCGTAAGCGGCAGCGGTGAAGTGACTCACGACATTGAGTGGTTTTGCCAGACTGGAACTGCTTCAGAATTAGCCTTTCAACTGCCAAATGGTTGGAAAGTTGAGTCGCTTATCGTCGATAATACTCCGCGTGTAGCGGACATCGACAATGGCCGTGTGACATGTTCGCTTCCGCCAGAATCAGAGCTGATTGTCTCTGTGCGATGCACGAGCTCAAGTCCATCGACTCTCTGGTGGCAAAGCATTGATTTGAGCGAGCCCTCAATCGATGCAGCTGTGATTGCAAACGAACGGACTTTGCGAATCCCACGTTCCATTACGCCGTTTCGTTCTTGGCTGTCGGGAGCGAAACAAGGGACATTGCTTGATCGAATACTACCTTCCAAGCTATGGTCAAATTTGTGCCCCCCGTTCGATAACAGTCAGGATCGCTGGACGGAAGTTGATCTCACGAGCGATGCCAAATCAAACACGGGCGTAACCAACGTCGGAACCAATACGTTAACCGTCGCGCGAAAATCATCACTCGCTGCGCTTTCAATGGCCGCCATGCTGTTGGCCTTAGCCGTCTTTCGCTTGTTTGTACCACAGAGTTTTCTATGGTGGTTTGTCTTACTTTTCACTTTGGCGATTGCCCTTGTACTCACGCCACGTTGGAGTCTTGCACCAGTCCAAGTCATTTTCCTGGGAGCTTGCTGTGCTGCAGTGTTGCGTGTTCTCCATCCGCTCTTCCAGCTGACTCTTAATGCGGGAGTTAGCGACCAGAGTCGATTAAGGAGCGGAAAAGCGTCTGCGGCCGGCGGGCTTTTGGTACTCCTCGTGGTGCAGCCGACATCGTTGGCCCAAGAGAACGTTCCGCCACAGATGCCAAAGACCTACAGCGTTCTGATACCCACCACGGAAACCGAAGACGGCATAGAAGTCGACGGCACTTATGCCTATGCGCCGAAAGCACTCCTTGAAAAGGCCGATCGGC
>DNPC01000230.1 GCA_003501565.1 Planctomycetaceae bacterium
TCCTGGCCGATTCGATCGACTTCGAAGTCTACAACGCAGCGGCAACTCGAGCTGGCGGCGAAATTACTGGCGAAGGCATACATCAATGATGATTGCTTCCGCAACTAGTCGATTGCTCGCAGTCTGTGGACTCGTTGTTGTCTTCACGGGTTGCGATGCCGGCGTGCAGCGTCACGCGGTATCAGGGACTCTGACCATCGATGGCGAACCTGTGGACGACGTGACCATCGTCTTCACGCCGGTTGGCGAAGGGCTCTCCGGTGCGGCCGAAGTGTTCGAGGGCGAGTTTGCTTGCGGTGAAGTTGGCGGTCCATCCAAAGGCATGCACAACATTCGCATCAGCCCCAACGAGGCGGAGATGGAAGAGGTCGAGGAGGACTTGGGTGAGCTAAAGGCCCCAAGGAAGCCTAAGGTGCCACTGAAATATCAGCGTCTTGGCGGCTTGCAAGTAGAAATCACCGGCGAAGAGGGCCAGGTTTTAAACCTCCAGCTTGAGCGGTAGGGGCGTACGCCTGCCTACGCAGAACAGCTCTCGCGGGTAACATAAGAGTACGGCCTGGCACGGATTAACGCGTCTCGCGCTGCGTCCGGGGGCCGGCGCCAAATCCCACGAGGCCAAGTCCCTCCGGCTGAATTGAGAGATCGGCCAAGTCATGAAACTCCTACTTGGAAGCAAGGTCCTATGTCAACGTTTGACAATTCGATTTTCACCCCCGCGACCAGTGTCGCTGCGATCATTGGGGGCGTGGCGTTGTGCCGGATGCTAGCACAGGTAGCTTCGCTCCGCAGCGGTATACGTTTGCTGGGGTTCGCACAGATTCCGCGTCTAAGCAGAGCACGAGTTGCTAAGCTGGCTGTGACTGTGGGGCTCGCGGCGTCGGCATGCTCGGCAACCATTGTCAAAGCAGCGGAACCTGGCAGTTGGTCTTCCTTTCAAAACAGCGGCATTCCGGTCACAACTGCGAGCTTGCCAACCAAGTGGTCGCCTGAATCGGTGGCTTGGAAAACCAAGCTGACTGGGTACGGCCAGTCTACGGTCGTCGTGCACGAGGGCACGCTCTACGTGACAACAACCGAGGGTGAGAACAAAGAGAAGTACCACTTAGAGGCTCTGAGCCTTGAGAGTGGCCAGAAAAAGTGGACTGTTAGCTTCGAAAATCCTTCCCCAGAGAAAAATAGCACTTACGTCAGCAGGGCAGCTCCGACGCCAGTAGTCGATGCACAGGCTTGCTATCTTTACTTCGAAGGTGGCGTGATCGCTGCAGTCGCGCACAGCGGTGAAACAATCTGGCAACGTGATTTGGTCGAGCAGTATGGTGCGATCAAAGCACGCCACGGCATCGCCTCATCACTAGAGCAAGACGATACATCCTTGTTCGTTTGGGTAGAACGCATGGAGGAGCCCTATTTGCTGGCTGTCGACAAAGCAACCGGCAAAAACAAATGGAAAGTACCTGGTCTGGGATCGACTACTTGGAGCACTCCACGACTGATGAGTGTCGCCGGCACCAAGCAACTCGTCTGCAGCTCTAGCGGCAAGATCGCCGGGTTTGATCCGCAGACCGGCGAGCAACTCTGGGACTTCGACGGAGTCGCAAACAACACATCCTGTTCACCGATGCCCGTGGGCGATGGCAAGTTCTTGATCGGTGCCTCCAACGGCCGCGGGGAAGAGAATGCGGCCAAAGGGGCGGCCTACAACGGCGTTGTTGAGATCACAAAATCTGCTGACGGTTGGACCGCCAAGTACGCGTGGCATGCGACTCGAGCTACCAGCAGTTTTGGCAGTCCGGTAGTCCACGATGGTTCGGCGTATTTCGTCGATCGCGGCGGTGTGCTCTACGTAAATGATCTAACGACGGGTAAAGAGTCCAGGCCCAAACGCGTCGATTGCGGGGGTATCTGGGCTACGCCGCTTGTCGCGAACAATAAACTGTACTTATTTGGTCAGAAAGGTGCGACTACAGTCATCGATCTGGCGACGGGCGAAGAGATCGCGACGAACTCGCTTTGGAAGGTTGAGCCAAAGTCCGATTCGGCTGAAGATGGCCGGCCTAGTTCCGGTAGCGTCCTTTACGCGGGCACTGTAGCCCCACCCTACCTGATTCTCAGACGTGGCGATGTCGTTTACGCGATTAAATGACATCTCGTTCGTAACATTGTTGTTTCCTCCTCAAGGAGCTCTGATATGAAGATCTTTACACTTGCCGTTTTTGCACTCACTTGCCTAGCCAGCAGCACCGCCCAAGCTCATTTTCCTTGGCTAACAATTAATAGCGACGGAAAGGCGGCTTTGTTCTTTGGAGAAAGCGTCGCTGACCAAACGTATAAATTGCCAGAATCTGTCGCCAAAGCCCCGATTCATGCGATGAGCACAAAAGGAAAGATCGCAGAGGTCGCCACCAGTGCGGTCGACAGTAAGGACTTTGTGGGTTTGGTGTCTAAAGATAAGCTCGGCAAAGACAACAAGATGTTGCTCAGCAAGATGACCTACGGGATCTACCACGGGAACCGCTTGAATTACTACTGTATGCACGTGACGGGTGAGCTTCCTAAGCAGGCGATTACGATCGACCACGCCAAAGAAAAAGGCCTGTATGCCGAGGTGACCCGAGTCAAGGAA
The DNA here is from genome assembly GCA_003501565.1 of Planctomycetaceae bacterium. Lineage (GTDB taxonomy): Bacteria > Planctomycetota > Planctomycetia > Pirellulales > Pirellulaceae > Aureliella. The sequence continues at coordinate 2,624 of DNPC01000230.1, forward strand.
GGGGTTTCCGTCGCGGTTTTCTGGGATGGCAAACCCGTCGAGGATACGGAAGTCCACCTGTACTGCAGCGAAGGTCACGAAGAAGGCGCTGAGACGACCGACAAAGAAGGTCGCGTGACCTTCAGTGAGAAAGAAGTCGAAGAAGGCCTCAACGGGATCATGTTTGGCATTACACAAGACGAAGAAGCTGGCACGCTGGACGGCGAAGACTACAAATCCGCAATGCACTATGCCACGATCACGTTTATCGCCAAATAGGAAATTGATGGCTGTCCAGGCCGGCAAATCTTGAATTGCTATTGCGAAACTGATTGGCCGATTGACACTGTAAATTACGTTGTGTTTTCCGGCTGGAACGCACGCTGCGACCGCTGAATTCGAATCAGCGCTGTTTCTAAATTACTCAAATCCACCATTGCACAGGTGAAATCATGACTGCGATGTCTGCCCTGTTCCACAGGCCCCCTCGATTGGCGGCGTTTCTTATTCTTGGTTGCTTTCTAGGCGCTGGCGCCATCGGCGCTGAGCCCGAGACGAACGACTCAGAACGATCAGTCAAACCGGGGTCCGTAGAATCATCGACGACGCAGTTGCACCGTCCGCTTCCTGAGTCGCTAACTAGTTTCGGTGCCTGCGTCGTCGGAGAGTACTTGTATGTATTCAGTGGCCATAGCGGTGTGGCTCATGGTTTCGGCGCGGATCTGCTTGTCAACCATTTTCGCCGGATTAAGTTCGATGACCCTGCCGCCGAGTGGGAAGAGCTCGCGATGCACAAACCTGCACAGAGCGTTGCGATCGTCACCGATGGGCAGTACATCTATCGCGTTGGAGGACTGTCGTTCTTAAACAGCGGTGGAGATTCTGAAACGAACTTCAATTCGACCAAACACTTTGCTCGCTACGACATCGAAGCGGATGCTTGGACGGAACTCGCCGAACTACCAGACGCACGTTCCAGTCTTGATGCTGCTGTTGTTGGGCGAAGCATTTACGTGGCAGGTGGTTGGAACCTGCAAGGCAGTGCGTCACGCGACGCTCCGTGGCACGAAGACATCCTGCGTTTCGACCTCGACAAACCTGACTCAGGCTGGCAGTCGCTCGAGGGCCCGGGTTATTTGACTCGCGCTGTGTCGACCGCGGCGTTCAATGGAAAATTCTATCTGTTCGGTGGTATTGGGCAGCGTGGCATCAACAGAACTGTTAGCGTCTACGATCCCAAATCGGACGAGTGGAGTGAGGCACCTGAGCTGCCCGCAGACAGTAGTACCGCGGGTTTTGCGACGTCTTCGTTCGCTGCTGGTGGAAAGTTGTACGTGACGGGATCTTCTGGGGTCCTATACCGGCTGAGCGATGATGAGAAATCTTGGGACGTTGCCAATCGATTGATGTTCCCACGTATGTTCCTGCGACTCGTTCCGGCCAGCGACTCACGGCTGCTGGCTTTGGGGGGCACCGGTTCTATCGGTCGAACGGCGGTCGTCGAGTCGGTAGACATCTCCGTCACACCGACGCAAAACATTGTGCAGTGGTCAGTTCCTTTTGAAGGTCGCGCAAAACACAGCCAAAGTGTAGTCGTGAGCGGTGCAAAGCTGTATGCCTTTGGTGGGAACGCAAGCCGCGACGCACACGATTTCTCGAGGGACGCCTTTGTCGACGAAGCGTTTATGTTTGATCTTGGGAACCAAACAGTTGAATCTCTGCCTGCCGTGCCAGTCGCTCTACAAAGTGCGGCCATCGCACGGAATTCGCAAACGAGCGAGCACAACGAATTTGTACTCGTCGGCGGCTTGGGGCCTAGCGACGAAGGTCTGCAATACCTGCGATCAAACTATGCATTCAATCCCGAGTCCAAAGAGTGGACGACACTGGAAAAGCAACTTCCGCAATCTCGAGCTATGTTCACCACCGCGGTCAACGATGACGCAATATGGATGTTCGGCGGCAGCGCTGGCCGCGAGCACGGTTTAGCGGATACCGTATTGCACTGGTGGGGCGATCAAACTGAAATCGCACCGCTGCACGAAGTCTCCATCCCAAATCCAAGGCGTTCATTTGGTGGAGCGACCCTTGATGGGAAATACTATTTGGTCGGCGGACTTGGGGAAGGCAATGCAATTTGTGAATCTGTCGACGTGTTTGACTTTGACACTCGCCAGTGGTCCAGTATCGCTCCCCCTGCGACATCGCGAGTCTTCCCGTCGCTGGCGGAAGCTGGCGGAAAGCTCTACTTGTTCGGCGGTTTCACCAGTGAGTCTGGTCACTTTTCACCCGCCAGTTCTCTGGAGTGTTTCAATCCGGAATCCGGTAAGTGGACGACAGTTGCCGATAGCCTAGATGGCATTCCGCCATCGATGTCGATGCACGAGTTCAGCGACCGACTGCTTTTCTACGGAATCGATGCAGAGCAGGATGGTGTTGCGAACTTTGCCGTACTTGACCCTTCACCACTGATTGCGCCTGTGCCCGTGTCTGGCATGAATTTCGCTTCCAGTCGTGGGGGGGATGACTCTGCCGAAACCGCAAGAATGATGATTCGTCGCGACACCAATAAAGACGGAAAACTCAGTGCGGACGAGCTTGGTTCACGGCTTGCCAGCTTGGTGAAAACTGGCGATACCGATGGCGACAATCTGTTGACCATCAGTGAGACCGCCGCAGCGTTGAAAGCTCAAGCCGAAGTGGACAAGGCTGCGGAGCTGAGGTCAAAGCTGGCGGAAGCGACGCAAGCCGCCGAAGCGGCGGCAGCAAAGGCTCAAGAGGCCGCGAAAGATGCGGCTGAAAAAGCAGCCGAAGCTGCAAGCCTAGCCAAAGAACTGGCGGAAGCTACCTCCGGAGATTCGTAGGGCGAATCGACTTCTGCAGTTTTCTCTCCGCCCGCTAGCGGTGGTTCGTTCAAAGTGGGGACGTGGTAGCCTGTCATCGGCAGGCTGCCAGCTCCTTAAGGCGTGACCCTGCCGATCCAATCTTCATAATTGATTGAATGATAAACATCATGTTACATCGTAGCTTGATTTCCTGTTTCTTATTGTGTTTGCTGTCGGCAAATGTGAACGGTCAGCAGGTGCTGCGTTATGAGAACGTACTTGGGACTTCTTTCGAATTACAAATCGACGCCAGCGATCGAACCATCGCGGAGCTAGAGACGATCGTCTTTGCAGAGATTGATAGGCTTTCGGCAACGCTCAGTCACTACTCAGATTCATCTGAGATTAGCGAGTTATTAGCCAACAGCGAAGTCGGAAAATCGGCACGCATCTCAAATTCACTGGCGGAGGTCTTGTCGGAAGCCGAACGTTTACGCGTCCTCACCGGCGGTGCTTTTGATGTTCGCAGCGGTGAGCTAGCTCACATGTGGCAACGTGCAGCTTCCGAGAGCCGGCCACCGACCAGAGCAGATTGCATGGCAGTCACCAAGTCGCTCGCGTCACCGCCATTCCAATTGACTGGATCGCAACTAACCAAACTCGATCACTTAAGTTGGTCGCTTGACGGCCTGGCTAAGGGTTACGTGCTTGATCGAATCGCGAAAGTGCTGGTGGAAACTGCATCGGGCGCAAGCGGCGTTATCAATATTGGTGGTGACATTCGTTCATTTGGTAACCAAGTCGTAAAGGTTGACATCCAAGACCCATTTAGGCCGGCTGAAAATGTGTTGGCGGTTCAGAATATCGCGCTCCGGCCTAACTCCGCGATTTGCACCAGCGGCTCGTACCGTCGAGGAACTACGGTTGCTG
>DNPC01000232.1 GCA_003501565.1 Planctomycetaceae bacterium
TGTCGGCTCATCACATCCTGGGGGTGAAGAAGCTCCCAAGGGTTTGGCTGTTCGCCAATGAAAGTGGTACGTGAGCTGGGTTCAGACCGTCGTGAGACAGGTCGGTCCCTATCTGCCGTGGGCGTTCGAAACTTGAGGAGGTTCAACTTTAGTACGAGAGGATTTGGTTGGACGAAGCTCTGGTGTACCAGTTGTCGCGCTAGCGGCACGGCTGGATAGCTAACTTCGGAAAGGATAAACGCTGAAAGCATCTAAGCGTGAAGCCCTCTCCAAGATTAGGTTTCGTAAGCAGTTTACTGCGAAAGTCCCCTGGAAGACTACCAGGTTGATAGGTCAGATGTGTACGCACGGTAACGTGTTTAGCTTACTGATACTAATGGACGAAAACTTGACCACCGATATCTTGCACTCTTGCAATATCGGTGATGCTCGCAAATCTCTGCAATTGAGTAACATCAATTCCGAGACATGCGTCGAATGCCGATTACCAATCAACATTAGGCCGAAGCAGGCGAATAGGTTGCTTCGGTCTTTCCGGTGACCATATCCGAAAGGTTATACCTGTTCCCATCCCGAACACAGAAGTCAAGCTTTCGGAGCCGATGATAGTGCCCACCAGTGCGAAAGTAGGTATTGCCGGTTATTTAAAAAGCCTTTGAGGTTTCGCCTCAAAGGTTTTTTTTGCGCGCATCGTGCAAATGAATCCGTTCCTAAAAACGGTCGGACTATCAGCCAATCGATCTCCCTCGATCGTTGCCCGCAAACCCATGTGTGTTCACAAAACGATGTTAGTTCACAATCGCTTGTTGGCTCTCAATTCCTGCCGTGGGTGAACTAAGCTGCTCATAACAATGGCTGCCGGGGTATACTAACGGACTAGCTTTCTTTCTGGTTAAGGCTCGCAAACGGGTAAAAGCCATCAGTACCGCTCGATACCTCCCTAGCTACACCGTCCAAGACTACCGCCAGTGGGAAGGCGACTGGGAATTGTGGCAGGGTATTCCAATCGCAATGACGCCCAGTCCTTTTGGGATTCATCAACGCTATGCAATGCTGATCGCGTTTGCGCTCGAAAGTGCAATTCTTGAAAGTAAGTGTAACTCCATTGTGTTGCAGGAAACCGATTGGATCGTCGATCAGTCAACCGTACTTCGGCCAGATGTCGTCCTGCTTTGCGATGGCGTTCCAGATGGGCACATTGAAAAGACACCGGGATTAGTTTGCGAAGTACTCTCGCCAAGCACCAAAAACCGCGATCTCGGCGGCAAACGCGAACTCTACGTCGCGGCGGCAGTGGAACACTACTTGGTTGCTGATCCCCAATCGTCTGAATTGTTCTACTCTTGCTCAGGAGCGGAGCTGCAACTCTTGGAATTAGACGAGCTTCACATTACGGTTTGCGATGACTGCGAACTTATCGTTGACCTCTGTAAAATTCGGGGTTGAACTGTCTTCGACTACCGCCAGTGGGAAGGCGACTCGCTAATTTCTAGTAGTCAAAAAGCTCAGCGATCTCCAAAGCATCATTACACCTTGGGCTGGCGGGCCCTAAAGTTTCGCCTGCTTTGAAAACGCCGCGATCTTGATACCCGTCTATTGAGTGAGGCTTTCTATACACATGAATGCATCTCGAGCGCACATCGACGACCCAGTACTCTGTGACTCCTACCTCGGCGTAAAGCAACGCTTTTTCAGATAAGTCCCCTTGAAGGCTGCTGTCTGCAACTTCAATCGCTAGCTCAACGTCTGCCGCAGTGGGATGGCGTTCCGTATATCGCCCTGCCTTCACCCACATCAAATCCGGTTCAGGACGACTTTGCGCACCGGCCAAGTCTAGACCGGTTTGAACCCGAATTGACGTTGTCGAAGGATCAATTGCCCGGAAACACCAAGCGGTCAGATATGCGATTAAGTCATCGTGCACGGGACCTGCAGGATTCGTTTGCCGAATCTTTCCACGGATCAACTCGATCTTCTTGCTTAAGTGATCAAACGCACCTCGCTCAACCATTTTCGCGTATTGGTCGAGCGATAACTCCAAACTCGTGCTCATTTCTACTCACTCACCTCCGAAACAGCACATGGGCTTCGCAGCCAACAATCGGCGTGAAAACACCGACACTGTTTTAAGCAAACACCCTCGCGGCTCAATCGACTATTTGCGCCGGGCAGTCAGTATCGCTCGGACAGGAGCCGGATAGCCCTCAATGGTTTGAGTTGGATTGTTTGGATTCAGGAAATCTGCCAGCGACTCAAAAGTCATCCAATCCGTTCGGCGCTGCTCGTCGATCTTCGTGGGTGAAACATCAACGACTTCCACATCGCGGAATCCCGATCTGCGCAGCCAAATTCCAAGCAATTCAATCGTTGGAATGAACCACACGTTCCGCATCTTGGCATATCGCCCTTCGGGAGTCAGAACCTGGCTGCCCTCCCTATCCAAAACAATTGTCTCAAGCACCAATTCGCCGCCGCTACGCAACGCATCCCGCATCCGTTGTAGGTGATCGATTGGATTCGGACGATGATAAAGTACACCCATCGAAAAAACGGTGTCGAATGCTTGCATCCCAGACGGTAAATCAGTATCCCCGCCAGGTATTACAAAATGCCGCTGCTCCGGATCGTAACGCCGAAAGATCTCAAACTGTGTTGCATACAACTTGAAGGGTTCGACCCCCAAAACAAAGCGGGCTCCTTCGTTGACCATTCGCCAGCCATAGTAGCCGTTGCCGCAACCGACATCCAAAACATTCTTACCTACCAAGTCGATCGCATCGGTTAATCGCGACCACTTCCAATCCGAGCGCCACTCGGTATCAATATCAACGCCGAAGACTCGAAACGGGCCTTTTCGCCACGGATGAAACTCCATCAGCTCCCGAGAAAGGCGACGAACATCTGTCACCGGCGAACTCGATGAATCACAAGCCCTAGCAGTTGGCACAACTTCGACCACGCCTCCCTTAACTTGAATCGCCGCATCGATATTAGGCAGATTCTCGCCCGCCGCCAGCCACTTCGGTAGTGTCCCATGCGTCCCCGGTGCAAACCATGCCGCCTCACTTTGACGCAGTTGCTCTGCCCATGGCTCCAAGCGCAGGTCAGTCAGCCGTTCCCATAGCGTTGAGCGACTATCCAACCAGTTCACCGAGGCGCCTCGTCCGTTTTGATGGCTAACATGGACGCAAAACTGAAACACTGAAACCAAGGAACAATGGTTGAAAATCCAACTTGCTTTAGACGATCGATATGCTGCTCAAGAGTCTCGGGAATGAGGCGGTTTTCAATGGCAGTTCGCTTTTGTGCAATTTCGAGTTCGCTGTATCCGTGCGCACGTTTGAAATCATGATGCAACTCGGTGATCAAAGACTGTTGTTGTTCGTCGTCGAATTTCAGTTTCTCGGCAAGCAGCAGACAGCCACCTGGCCTGAGCCCTTCGTAAATTCGGCGCAGAACACCGGCACGTTCGGCTGGTGGCAAAAACTGCAGCGTCAGGTTCAGGATTACAAACGAGGCATCACAGATCTCGCTCTCCTGAATGCTCATTTCAACCAACTCTACCTCGCAGTCTTGCCCATCGCTCTGCTTGGCCTTCACCAAATTCTCCCGCATCTTGGCCAGCATTGCCGCCGAATTGTCGATGGCCACAATTTTGCACGGCACTTTAACCCGGTCGCAGACGACTGCCGTTGCAGCACCTAAAGAACATCCCAGGTCATAGACGCGAGAATGCGGTACCACGTACCGGACAGCTAGTTCGCCAATCATCGCCAGTATCGAAGCGTATCCCGGAACGGATCTTGAGATCATGTCGGGGAACACTTCGGCGACTTGATCGTCAAAGGTAAAGTCGCCGACCTTGCTGGACTTGGATTGATAGATTGTGTCGCGGCTCATGAATTTGCTACTACCTTTGGATGTCACCGCGTCTCGCCAGAGCTGAATTGTTGCTGGGAACGCGTAATTCAACTAGAGTGGACGTAGGCTATTGGATGCCAAATCTCCACGATTAGGGAAGTTTTCTAGTGCGTTTCCGCCAATCTGCCGTTTTCGTTTTTGCTTGTCTCGTCCTGTCCGCGGCGTTTCCATGCCAGGCTCAAACAGATAAGGACAAAGTCGGCTTTACTCAACTCCAGATGGAAGTAGGCGGCGGCTTAGAAACTGGCGTTGGTATCCGAGTCGGGATTGTTGAGGCTCCGAGCAGTGGAAACTATCTTCCAGACATTACCAATCCTGAATTCGTCGGCAAGACGTTCACTCCCGGAAGTGGAGCCTCTGGCGCGATTACCCATGCGACGACTGTGACCAGACGCTTTGTTGGCACCGCTTCTGGAATGGCCACCGGTGTAACGGATATTACAGTTTACGAAGCGAACGATTGGCTTGGCAGAGTGCTTGGCTTTGACACAGATCCCGTGGCACCGGGCAACCAAAAAGCTGCCCCACTATCGCACAGCGACTTCACCGTAATGAACCATTCGTATGTGGGTCGGGCAACAAACGTAACAGTCGCGGACGCCATTGAATACAATCGCAGGCTGGATCTTGTTGTCGATCGAGACAACGTCACGATGGTTGTCGCAGCTGATAACGGATCGACTTCCCCTATTCCGCGAATTTTCGCGCCCTCGTATAACACGATCACGGTGGGACTTACTGACGGCGGGCACTCAAGCGGTGCAACTACTCTGAATGGGAGTGGTCGCATAAAGCCCGACTTAGTCGCCCCTCACGGCACGACAACAGACAATAGCTTTACCAGTTTCTCTACACCTTTTGTCTCATCAGCGGCAACCATTCTCCGCCACAAGGGCAACAACATGGGTGGAAATGCGGCTCTCAACGAAGTTACCAAAGCTGTGCTGCTGGCTGGGGCGACCAAAGATGAATTTGGCGGTTGGTCCAATACACCGACGCAGCCTCTTGATTCAACCTTTGGCGCGGGCGAGCTCAATATCTATAACAGCTATAACATCCTGGATGGCGGTGAATTCAACGGCACCAACTCGATCATGACCGCCCCCGACATTCCTGACATGGGCTGGGATTACGTGGATTCGATAACAACCTCGGAAAGCTTGTTCTACAACTTTGATATCGTGAGTCCATCTGCGGATGCTTCGATCATTTTGAATTGGAACGTCAACATCTCCGACGGTGGCGGAGTGCTGGATTACGACACGATGGATTTCGCTAACCTGGATCTACAGCTCTATAACTCAGCTGGCGGCGTACTTGGGTCGTTGGTTGCCGAGAGTATCTCGACCGTCGACAACGTGGAGCATCTCTACCTGACTGGCCTCGCCACTGGCGAATACTCCATCGCCGTACAAGGCATCTCCGGCACAACCGACTATGCTCTCGCCTGGAACATAACCGCCGTTCCTGAACCAAGCACGCTCGCTGCTTGCTTTATCGGCCTAACCAGTGTTCTGATCAGGCGACGCCAAAGAGCCTGATTAGGCAAGCCGCCTGGGCGCTTAAGTAGCGTTTTTCGGCCGCCGAAGTCGGCGAGCATTGACTGCATAACGCCCTTTTCCAGCCCTTCTTATACGGTTCGGCCGCGAAGGGATTTCTTGCGATCTTCAATCCAAGTCAGATCAAATGCGTCCGCGGAATGCTCATTGAGCGAAGCGGTGTGTTCGCCTTCGCCGCTGGCCTGACGGTTGAGGTGGTTGATGATGAGGAGGGCGTCAATGGGTGAAAGAAATCCATCGGCGTTGGTGTCAAAGAAACGTCCATCGTCGCGAGGCGTTTGGCTCGACAAGTCCCCGTCCAGCCCTGAGTTGAGGGCGTTGATAATCACTAATATGTCGTTCGGAGCAATGCTCGAATCGTCATTGACGTCCAGCGGCACCCAATCATTATGCCAAACATCACTCCGCAAGACGGTTAAAACGGCCGCGCCGCTTCCGCCCGGTGATTCCGCTACGATTGCGACGTCAAGCGTTGGCTGAGCAACGGTGTCACCAACCAGTACCACTGGAAAGTCCGCGGACTGATGGCCAGCCGGAATGGTGACTTGAGTTGGCACTCGGACTCGAGCGGGATCCGTCGAGGAAAGGCTAACAACGATCGCTTCTTCTAAGTCAGTGCCCGCCCGACGTACCGATGCAGACAATTCACCGTCCTGTTCCTTGATTTGAGTCGATGCGACGCTGACCTCAAGGACACCGGTCGCCGAGACGGCTGGCGAAAACTCACTGAATCCAACGCCTTGCTGGTTTGCGAAAGCACGGAAGCTACCGTCGCTTTCTGGCAACTCGATGCTCCACGCTCCTATTCCATCAGGCCCGGTTCGCACCGACCGAGCGCGGTCTACAAAGGACAGTGAGTCTGCCGACTCTTCCGCAGCAAAGTACAAATCAACGTCGACTTCCGAGTAGGGCGTCGATGACACCCGCCCAGTAACACGAGTTACACCAGCTGAAGAGACAGCCGCCAAGATCTCGGGAAAATTTTGCAAGCCGTTTGGCCCATCATCGACATCGCCTGAGTCATTGGCCGACACTCCATCGTCCGCCAAATCGATCGGAGCAGCGTGCGTCGATTGTACGGTCATCCCAAGCAACGAGTTGTCCTGCGACTGCCCCGTCACGACGATCGCGGATTCAGCAGCCGAGTAGAACCAATTGAACTCCTCTGCTGACAAACCGCCAATCGTATTGCGGCTAGCATCGTCCAATCGGATTGCTGGCCCAGAATTGTCTAGCGGTGTGGACTCATCGGCGGCTAATCCAAGCGAGTTGCCAATGATTAAATTTCCATCAGCGTTCCTAATGTGGACGCCGTCGGAAGCACCTCCGGAAATGATATTCCTACCTTCCGGCGTACCATCCCCAACTCGATTCCCGTTCGCACCGTCGTAGATCAACACGGCTTCACGCCCATTGCCGGTCGCCTGCATGCCGTCCGCAGAGGTACCGATATAGTTGCCTAAGATCGAGTTGCCTGGGGCATTGATTGATACGCCCGAAAACGAATTCCCGGCGATAACATTTCGTTGCGAAGATGATGTGCCACCGATCAGATTTGCCGTGGAACCGTTGTAGATCCAGACACCCGAGTGCCGATTGGGTACTGCTGTACCATCCACACCGAGCCCAATCCAGTTTCCGGCCGCTTGGTTGGAATCCGATCCGTCGATTTCAAGACCGTTGCGAACGTTACCCGAGATGATGTTTCGCTCAAGATCGTCACTAACGCCATCCGCATTCGTACCAACCAGGATTTGAGTGGACCCGCTATTGAGCCGTACTCCCACGTTGTTGGCAGCCCGACTGCTACCCGTGGAATCCACGCCGATGTAGTTGCCGGCAAAGATGTTCTGGTGCGAATCTAGATTGAATATCCCTGCGTAGCGATTGCCGGAAATCACATTGCGCTCAGCTGCATCATTGACCCCGTCACCGTCGGTTCCAATGATGTTCATATTGGATTCGTCTCGTAGGAAAACTCCGTACTCATCGTTACCAAGCAAGTCAGCTCCACTGACATCGACTCCGATGTAGTTACCCGCTACATGGTTCAAGATGGCACCACGCATCTGGATCCCGGCCTTACCGTTTCCGGAAATCACATTCCGTTCGAAGGGTGAAGCTCCGCCGATAACGTTTTGACTTGCTTGTTCAACCCATATGCCATGGCCCGTGTTGCCGACCGACAATAGCCCCTCGATGTCGGTCCCGATGAAATTTCCCGCAATAAAGTTAGACGGTGCGTTGCGAACGAGGACACCGTGCATGCTGTTACCAGAGAGCACGTTCCCCTCAGCTTCATCCAGCACATTATCGAAATCGGTCCCGACGTAGTTGCCCCACGCTCCATCGTCTAAGAGAACTCCGCTTGAGGCGTTGGCCAACGCTGTCGTCCCCTCGCTGTTCGCTCCAATGATGTTGCCGTGAATACGGTTATTGGTGGCATTACTTCCCAGAACTATGACACCATACCCATCGTTACCAGAGATCAGATTTCCGAGCGCGGGCTCGCCACCTCCAACTATGGCATTTGAAGAACCGTAGAGCGAGACGCCTGCCGAGTTGGGACGGGCTACTGAGCCGCTAGGATCCGCACCGATGATGTTTGACTGGATCACGGCTCCGCTCACTTCACCAACAAAAACGCCTGCGTTGACAAAGTTGTTTATGACGAGCCCACGTACAATCGAGTCGTCGGAAGCAATATACAGCCCCGCGCTGTTCATACTGATGTTCTCGCCAGAAAGTTCAACTAGCGGCCTTACCGAAAAACCCGGCTGTGTCGTACCGTCGATCACGACGGAATCGGTCAACCACGGAAGTTCGAAATCGGGTGCAATCTTCAGCTCTTCGGGCGGCAACGCAAAGTGTATTTCGTCCACGCCCGGCGAGTCGTTCGCAAGTTCGATTGCGTTCCGCAGCGAGCCTTCAACGAAGTCGGCGTTCGTGGTGACCACAAACGTCGCCAGCATTCTACGGTCTTCGAGTTGCTCAGTTCCCAGTTTCCGGCGGCGGCAGGTTCTTGAGTTTCGCTGTCGCATAGTCATTTCATCGGTGCTAATCAGTGGTGGGGTGTTTGAGTCCCTCATTATACACCGGACAAGCCAGAGCACTTTTTCGGAGAGAACTGCATTTGCTCAGTATTGCGTCCTCCGATGAGCACTTCGAGCAATTTCACGTACTGGCAACAATTCGGGCCGCCTCCACCCTGGACAACTCCGTGAACTCTGTGCCTCTGTGTTAAATTGTCGTTGCACTGGCGGCTTGTTTGAAA
>DNPC01000234.1 GCA_003501565.1 Planctomycetaceae bacterium
TGAGCGTGCACTGCTTGATGAAACGGAGCTTCGTATTGCTCACGATCTAAGCACTGCAGCTCGTCAAATTCGGCGTTCACTCGCACTTGTGAAAGCAAACCTCAAGCGAGTCGAAGCAGATAAAGACCAAGTTCGGGTGCTCAGCCGCCGTTACGAAAGTGGTGCCGAGAATATCACTTTCTTGTTGATTGCTGAACAACAGTTGGCCGCCAGCCAGAGCGCCTTCTTCCGGGCACTGACCGACTACCAACTCGCTCTGCGTGACTTCCATCGCGAGAAGGGCTCGCTACTCAACTATGCACAAGTTGGCATGAGCGAAGCGGCTTGGCCTGCTCCCGCATATCAAGACGCCGTCGAGCGAGGTCGCCACTTCACGCCGCGTGGGAATCCGCCGGCCGAGACCGGTCCGCCCGTTAGCCGTGGCGGCTTCAATCCGAGCAGTGTGGGTGCGGAAGAAATTACCGCTCCCACCCCCATCGACTCGGCGACCAACCTTCCAGCGAATGTTCCTGCCAGCCCCTTCGAAGTTGCTTCTCAGGTAAAACAGCAACCGATTCAAAGCAGCTCCACGAATGAACACGCAACTACACCTGACTCTAGACACGGCACATTGACTGGCACGATCCAGGCGGGGATAACCGAGGGACACAACGCCGGACAAGCAAGCGTCGTGACCCAGGCAGCAGGGATTGCCGTTCAGGAATTGCCGCCCAGGAACTGAGCGCGCCAGCGCACTTTGCGTCTCTCTCCAAACCTGCTCGCGCCAGTGCATTCTCGGGCATGATCCTTGTGCTGCTTCAGCTCTAGCGTTGAATGCAACCACAACCTTGAGATTCTCAACCGTCTAGATGGCAAGTGGCTGAGGATGTCTTGGCCCATCGATGACTTGCATTCGATGCAGCACTGGCTAAATCTACGTCTGCGAAATTCGTTGCTCGACGTCATCTCCGAGGCAATGATGCCCTAGCGAATTCAAACGATTGCGTTTGAGCGGATAATGAGCGAAAATGGAAAGGTCAGTGTCACCACTGGGCCCGCCTCCGCCGTCGCTCCCGCCTCACACTAGGTCTTCGCAATGCCGTTTGCCTTTATTGCCCATTTCTTGGCTGTCGGAATCTTAAGCCTCGCGACATCCGCTTTTGCGGAGGTTCCGGCCAGCAACCGAGCAGATTCTGCCAAGGACTCAGAAAAAGAGTCGCTCCAACCCGAAGCCGCTCCAAAAGAAGAGGATTCTTCGCCCCTGGCTGGACACTCCTTCCACGGCGAGGCATTTGACGAAGGACCTCGGCAAGCGGCCTATTTGATGGCGGGACTGAGTGGTGTCAATTTCCCGTCTTCTGCTAATGAACAAGCGCAACGTTTCATTGATCAAGGCGTGGCGCAGCTTCACGGTTTTTGGTACTACGAAGCCGAGCGGTCGTTTAGGCAAGCTGCTGTAATTGATCCAGACTGTGCCATCTGCTACTGGGGTATGGCGCTGGCCAACCGCGAGAATCGCGAGCGAGCACGGGGCTTCATTGATGAAGCTGTCGAGCGTATGGACTCTGCTACTCGGCGTGAACAGATGTTCATCAAAGCAGCCCAGAGTTTCTATCGCGAGAAAGACTCAAAAGGCAAGAAGATCAGTCGCAAGGATCGCGCTCAAAAGTACACCAACGACCTCGAAGAAATCGTTGGCGAATTCCCTGACGATGTCGAAGCCCGAGCATTACTCGGCCTCCAGCTCTGGCATAACTCGCGAGAAGGCCTACCCATCACCAGTTACGTAGCCGTTGATTCCGTTCTGCAAGATGTGTTCGATGCAAAACCACTGCATCCATCGCATCACTATCGGATACACCTGTGGGATCGTAAAGACCCGGCTAAAGCGCTTCAAAGCGCCGCCTTGTGCGGCCAGAGCCTTCCTGCAATCGCTCATATGTGGCACATGCCAGGCCACATCTACTCTCGACTGCACCGCTACCAAGAAGCGGTTTGGCAGCAAGAAGCTTCAGCGCGTGTAGACCATGCGCACATGATGCGTGATCGCGTGCTGCCAGATCAAATCCACAATTTTGCCCATAACAATGAATGGCTGATTCGCAACTTGATCAAAATCGGACGCGTTCCGGACGCGGTTGACTTGGCCAAGAACATGCTCGAACTTCCCCGACATCCCAAATACAATTCGCTCAAGAAGGGAAGTGCTCGCTACGGTCGGCAGCGGCTTATTTTGGTCGTGAAAACCTACCAACTCTGGGACACCATGGTCCAGTTATGCGGTTCGCGCTATCTTGCTGAGACCGGTGACGAAGAACTTGACACTGAACGCCTTGGGTGGCTCGGCTTTGCTGCAGCGCTTGACAATGACGACGACAATTATCAACTCGCCCATTCTGCACTGACCAAACAAATCGCTGAGATTGAGACGGAACTGGAAGAAATCGAGCTAGCTGAGAACAAGGCCAAGCAAGAGGCGGAGGCTGCGAAGGAATCGAACAATGACGCCGCACCAAAGTCCAGCGAGGAGGAATCAAATTCTGCAGAGGGAGATGGCGACAAGCCTAGTCAGGGCGAAACGCCTAGCAAAGCTGACGAGCAGAACTCAGATAAAACTACCGCTGAAGTCTGCCAATCTGAAGATGCAGCAACGACCACTGAGCTGACGGAGGCAGACAAAAAGAAAGCTGAGGCAAACCGTGCTCGCGAGAAGAAGCAACGACGTGAAAAGTCCAGGAAGCTGAAAGCACGCAAGTCGAAGTTGACCGAAGCGCTTGCGAAAGTCGAGACTGGCAAGGCCGCTGCCGATGGCGATTTCGCGATGGCCCTCAAGCGATGGAAAGAAGCGAAGCTCGATGACGATTTACTGAAAGCTGAATGGCTAGCAGCTAGCGGAGAAGTCGAAGACGCCAAGAAGCTACTTGAAAAAACACGGAGCAAGCTTCCCGGTGAGTTGCTGCCACCAGCCATCGCGTGCTGGATCGCTCACAAGTACACCGATGATTCAAAGTTTCGTGATGAGATGTTCGAAAAAACTCGAGAACTGGCGGGTTCAG
>DNPC01000624.1 GCA_003501565.1 Planctomycetaceae bacterium
GACCGCGTGCAAAGAGAGGTGCCGCGAGCGTGGTTAGAAGAGTTGCTATCAGGATCGTTGTAATCTTTAGTTTCATGGTTGTATCCAATCGTGGTTCAGTAGGGCAGGCTCAACCTGCCGTTGGTTTCAAAGGGCTCCGCTTGCTTGGGCATGTGACTCGCCAAAGTGCGACGATACTTGCTTCGATGAGTTTCACCCAAAGTGACTTTTGCGTCTCGGAGTTTGACGCGCTCTCGTACTTTTTCCCTTCACACTATTGGCGGACAAATTCTGCGGCTGAGATATTCTTCATTAGCTTGCCGCCAACCTGACGTCCGATAGAACTGAATTCGAATGTAGAATCATCGATTAGCTCGTACATGTTCGTGCTACTTGCCTGTTCACCGCTGGGAACGACTTGCAGCGTTTGAGCCTTCCAGGTTGTGCCACTCTTCGTCCAAGCCCCGCTGCCAAATCCACCATCGGAGTCGAACAGCCAGCACCTAATAACGTTGCGACTGGCATCCCAACCAATAATCTGAGTGCCCTCCAATTGCGTACCCGCCTCAGTTTGAACTGAATACGTTTGCATCAAGAAGTTCTTGTTGGTTGTCCATCGACAAGAGATAGAAGTAGAAGAGTCTTCTGTATCCAGCACCCAGTTGCCAACTAACCACTCAAGCTCCTTTAGTTTTTCGTAGTTGGAGGGCGGCTCAATTCTGGCTGGGGAGTCTTGAACACGATCCAATCGCCAGCCAGATTTCGTCTTGATGTGAACCGCACGATACGGCACCTCCTGCAGTTCTTCGCCTTTAGTAAGGACAGCCAGTCCGGTTTCTATCGCGACGCTGGGAGCAATAACATCAACTTCGACACTTGCCAACTGGAGCGTTGCAGTAGACTCGCTGAACAGGGACTGGAAGTCGGCTAGGATGGCAGCACGGCCTTTGATGGTTCCCGATGCAGTTGTTAGTTCGGCATCTTCGCTGAAATGTTTCGCTACCGCGGCGGCGTCTTTTGCGTTAAACGCCTTTTGATAGGACTGAACCGCAGCCAGAATTGCTGTCTGGTCCGCATCCGTGGATTTGTCGTCCTGGGCCGATCCGATCGAGCATGCCAGGACGGCCGGCAGCGCCAAAGCATAAAAGAAGAGAGAACGCATCGTAGGTTTCCTAAGTTTCTATTGGGAGTTGTTTCAGTGTTAAATTCTATATCGCAGAGCGCCGGGCGGCGCCGAATTACTCCAGGAGTCGAGCGAATATTGAGGTTGCGCGGTGATTTCTATCGTTGATTTCCACTCTTGATTACCACCGGTAGTCTCCATCTCAAGACAATGTCCCCGAATGCTCCGGGCGTTCGTTCCAGCAGCATTCCTATCGATTGTTCGGATCACTCAATGCGCTCATCATCTCGTCCACATCGATATCAAAGCTCTTCTGTCGAGGTGGGTAATCCTTCAGCGACTTGATGAATTTTCCAACCTGTGCTGCGGCAGGCCCCAGAGTCCAGGAACGATTCTCTTGCCACTCGTCAAATCCGCGGGCTTCATGGAATCGCTCAAATGGGTCGAGCTTCAAATTGGTAATCAACGGAGTGGTGAGTTTCTGCTGCACACCGTTGAACCACTTATCCTGTTGCGTGAATAGAAATTTCCAGTCGCCGTAGCCCAATCCGTGCAGCTTCGTCTCGGTGAAATAGTAAAACTCTTTGCGCTTCGTTTCACCATTCCCCGTTAGGATGTCAGTCTGATCGACGCCGTCCAGGTGTACTTTGAAAGTGGTGTTGCCGATCTTGTGACCGCTGAGAAGTTTTTCGCCGAGCTTTGGTTCACCCAGCATCGACATGATCGTGGGCAGCCAGTCTTCCATAATCATGAATTCACCGGTTGACCTGCCAGGGGGAATCTTGCCTGGCCACTTCACAACCATGGGGACCCGGAAGCCACCTTCATAGCCGCCAACTCCCTTTTCGCCTCGGAAGGGGTGATTGCCGCCGTCGGGCCAGCTATTGGAAGCAGCTCCGTTGTCGGTCGAGAACATCACCAGCGTGTTATCGTCGACACCCAGCTCTTCAATCAGATCCAGCAGCTCACCGACGTCGTCATCCATTTCCTGCATGCCATCGGCATACAGGCCATAACCAGTTGCTCCATCAGATTCGTCGGAAAGGTTAGTTCGATAGTGCATGCGCGTCGTGTTGTGCCAAACGAAGAAAGGTTTATCGTCCTGCACAGCGTCTCGAATGAAACGTTTTGATTCGACAAGGAATTCGTTGTCGAGTGTCTTTTGGCGTTCGCGGCCGAATCCGCCCTTGTCCTCGATTTTCTGTGAGCCGTCAGCTTGAGCCCACGAGTGAGTGACGCCGCGTTGAGCGAAGTTCTTGGCAATGTTGGGATCCTTGGGGAAATCGTATTGTTCGACGTATTCACCAGCGTTCAGGTGGTAAAGGATGCCGAAAAATTCGTCGAACCCATGGGCCGTCGGCAGGTGTTCGTCTCGATCGCCGAGGTGATTTTTTCCGAACTGGCCAGTTGCATAGCCGAGCGGTTTCAGACACTCAGCCAGCGTGGGATCTTTGTCGCTGAGTCCAATCGGTGAACCAGGCAGGCCCACGGTGCTCAAACCGACTCGGATAGGATACTGCCCGGTTATGAAGGCGGCACGTCCGGCGGTACAGGAGGCTTGGGCGTAGTGGTCCATGAAGATGAGGCCATCACGTGCGATACGGTCGATGTTCGGAGTGGAACCTCCCATCATGCCACGGTGATAGGCACTGATGTTCCACATCCCAACGTCGTCACCCCAGATGATTAGGATGTTGGGCCTGTCAGCGGCGGAAACGAAGCTGGCCGTTGTCAGCAGCAAAAGCGTCAGGGCGTAACGAAGGTGTTGCATCGTCGTTCACTCCTCATTAGCGGACAATTCAATGATGGCAGATCCATCTGCATCCAACAGTTTCAACTTGCTATCTTCGATAGCGTAAGTCGCTACTTTGCCGAGCGCCTGTTGGAACTGTGTTTCCTGTTGCATCAGATCTGGAGGCCCCGCACGTCGAGTGGTTGCGAGTTGCCCAAACGAAATTTTGGCACCATCGACGGTGTAGGGTCCAAAAATTCGGTTCACTCCGGTGCTGCCACCGACCCTACCTGCTTCATCGAAGGTCAAGTCGGGTTTCACATCCGGGTGTGTTGGCTGGCCTTTGATGGTAATCGCCTGCCAGCTTGTGGCCTTGAGCGAGACGGCTTTGTTCTCCATTGGTTTTCCTTGTGGAAACATGCTGTTCCAGTCCTTGGCCATGTCGACGACCGTCCAGTGTCGCTCCGGTGCAGCCTTGAGTGCCGTGACTAGCCTGCCACTTGAGGGTGGCTCGGAATCGTAAGCGTACTCTCGCTTGTCGTCGGTGTGACGCACGATGAGGCCGAAGCTTGGCAGTGGGTTGCCGATAGTGGTGTATTCCAGCATCGCTTGGTCGCCGTCGCTATTGCCGAAACAAGCGATCGGCCGTCGACCAATGAAGCGCTCAATCCCCACCGGCTTGCCTTCTTTGTCGTCGACAAAAATCGAATCAAGCGTCTTGGTCAGTGTTGGAACGCCATCCCTTAATTCGTACTCCAGCTTGGCGTGGGAGCCAATGATCTGCTGCGGAACAATGCCGTAAGTTTCCTCAGCAAACACGCGCATGAAGTCCTGCCCGCCACCGGAAACGATCCAGGTTTCGAAGCCGTTTGCACGGAGGTACTCGAGCACTTCGAGCATCGGAAGGTAGATCGTCGAGTTGTAAGGAAGTTTGAAACGGGGATGTGTTGCCGTCTTAAGCCAAGCGTCAACGCGATCGTTGAATTCATCGATCGTCAAGCCAGCGTGAGTGATTGCGGCGACTTTTAGCAAGCCTTTGTGTCCGTCGGCCAGCAGCGCTTCTGCGTCACCAGTGAGTACCGCTTGGACTGCTGGGTCGTTTTTCATCGATGGCTTTTCCTTCGCCATCCGTTTCACTTCATCGAAGACGAACGCGACCTGAGGTGGTAACGGAGCTTCGCACCACAAAGTCCCATCGTTATCGAAGACAGCTATGCGTTCCGGTACCGGAACGAAGTCTTTGTGCGATTCATCTGTGACTCGCTGAACGAATTCGATGATTGCGGACTTCGATTCGCCATCATTCCAGCTCGGCAATGGGTCATCAGCGCGAGCGATAGCTGGCAGAAGTGCAAGCAGTATTAGGCAAAGTGAACTATGTTTCATCGTGGCGTACCTGAAAAATTGAGCGATTGAACCCAGGGAGCAAGGGCGGTAGCGGGAATCAGGAGGACGGTGCAGTCAGCCTTGACCGGTACAGCGGGCACGATACCGCGTGCGGATTTGAACAGCGCTGTGATGTAAGGCAGCCAAGTGAGGTAAGAGACAGCCAAGTGAGGTAAGAGACAGCCAAGCCAGCCAAAGACCTACGGGCCGTCGCTGTTGTCGCAACCAAACTTCAGTTATTCGCTGGTTATTGGTCCGTCGGAGTGTTATGCACGTGAACGTCTCTTTGAGGGTAAGGGATGGAGATTCCTTCCGCGTCAAAACGTTCCTTCACCGACCGAAGCAAGTCCCAGTAAACCGTCCAGTAGTCTTCGGTCTTCGCCCAAGGGCGACATATAAAATTGACCGATGAGTCGGCCAGTTCATTCAGTTTGATCGTTGGTGACGGGTCATCAAGAATGTTGGGATGTGCTGTGACGATCTCGTTCAAAATGTCTTCCACTTTCTTGAGGTCGTCTCCATAGCCGACGCCGAAAACTAGATCGACGCGCCGCGTTGTTTGCGCCGTGACATTGGTAATCACGTTGTCCCAAATTTCGTTATTGGGAACGATAATCTTCTGATTGTCAAAAGTAGAAAAGGTCGTTGAGACAAGGTTCATGGCAGACACTTTTCCAGAAACTCCCCCGGCTTCAACAACATCGCCCACGTCAAACGGTCGATTTAACAGAATCATCAAACCGCTCGCAAAATTGCTGAGCGTCCCCTGCAATGCAAATCCAATGATGAAACCCGTTGCTCCCAGGGCGGCTAGCAGCGGTCCGACATCAACTCCCAGAGCCGTCAAAGCGATCATTAGACCGAGGGCCATTAGAAGGTTTCGGATGCTTCGGGCGACCAAATCTTCGGCCAGCCGCGACATGTGCGAACTGCGATCCAACCAACGTTTGACCAGACCGGTGATGAAGCCAGCTAGAATTCGAGTGACTATCAAGACCAAGAAGAAGTTTGCGATTCGCCACGCCCACTTTATCCCTCCTTCGTCACTTCTGAGCCAGCCTTTGATCGCGGCCCAAAGTTCCGCAGAATCCCCAGCGTCGAGCGATACACCGCGCTGTGCAGCAACATACTTGTCGTAATTCGCAACGTCGCCGCCTTTGGCTGCCAGCGATTCGGTCACAACGCCCAGGCGTTCGACCAAGTTGGTTTGCTGCAGTTTAAGTTCGGTGATCTCTTCCAAAATCTCTGATTTGGCCGCCGTATCAACTTCAGCTTCTTCGTTCTGGCGACGAACGGCAAGTTGCTGCTGTGCAATCGCTGAAGATTTTTCACGCAACAGATCAAACCAAGCGCTTGCCTCAACCTCGAGTTCTTCAAGCGTCAGCGGTTTTACCAAAACCCCTAGTTGGTCGACGGGGATCTCGGGGGATGCAGTGGTTTGAGCGGTGTAGTCGTCCGACGTGTCCGTTTCTTGAGTGGCTGCGGGCGGGGTGGTGTTGTCGGCGCTTTCTGCCGCTTCCTCTTGGGGAGAGAAGTTGGCAGCATAGCCCGGCCCAGCCTTGGCTGCCAAAACCAACGTGGCAGCGAAACAGAGAAGCGGGATGCGAAAACAGAATCGGGGCGAACGTAAGGTGTCTGCCGAGAGGAGCATGTCTGAATGAACTAATAAAAGACGTAAGTGGGGCCGGGCGAATGGGGCGAAACTCGAGGTCGTTGTCAGCGTTGAAACCTATGAGAATATGCAGCAGGCTTGGTCGCAGAATCAAATTGAAGAGGGCACACTGCGCGGCGTTCTTGCTGCTAACAAACTTGCTAGCAGTAGAGTCTTTTTTGCTTGTATTGAGCCAAGCCGCCGCACCGCTAGGCTACCCAATTTCATCCAGAAGAGCTAGTCCCTGATGGGGCCACCACTTAGTCATCTGGGGTGATTTCTACTTAAATGGATCTTGCGGTCGCCAGCAGAGCAACAGTCTCGCGCGACACGCGGATTCATGCTGCACCCTTCTAAAATCGGCGTATTGAAGAAATAATGGGCACGCATTTCGCGAATTCACAGTCGCCTTTACCGGTGGAGTAACACGATGATACGCTGGCTAGTACTTGTGGGGTGTTTTCTGGCCGGACTGTCACCGTCGTTTGGGCAAGAAGAAGCAGCAAAAACAGATTCGCGATGGGCGAAGGACGATTCGTTCATTCGCATTGCCACATTCAACGTATCCCTGAATCGACCAGCAGCTGGTCGTCTGCGTGATGACCTGCAGGCAGGCGACGACCAAGCGAAGCGAGTTGCCGCTGTCATTCGCTTACTTCAGCCAGATATCTTGCTTTTGAACGAAGTGGATTATGACGGGAGGACGCCGTCTACTGCGGAGCTATTTGCTCGCCGGTACCTCGATTCGTCGGATCCAGATGTTTTGGACGGAAAGCCATGCAAGTACGAATACATATTCACAGCACCGGTTAACACGGGTGTTCCAAGCGGGCTAGACATTAACCAGAATGGAAAGCCGGACGAGCCCGATGATGCTTGGGGATACGGACGTTTTCCTGGGCAATACGGAATGGCGGTGCTTAGCAAATTCAGAATCGACCAGGAGGCGGTTGTTTCCCTGCAGGAATTTCTTTGGAGCGACATGCCTGGGGCCAGACGACCAGCAGCCGATGGAAGTGAGTTTTTTCCAGATGCAGTTTGGAACAAGCTAAGGCTCTCGTCCAAGAGCTTCTGGGATGTCCCAATTCAGACGCCACTTGGAAAGGTGCACTTTCTTGTTAGCCACCCGACACCACCAGCCTTTGACGGTCCGGAAGACCGGAACGGTTGTCGCAATGCCGATGAGATCCGATTGATCAAAGACTACATCGAGGGGGCACCCTACCTGGCCCTTGAGCGACCGCTCTCCAAATCAGCTGCATTCGTAGTCGCTGGCGATCTGAATAGCGATGCCAATGATGGTGGCAGCCAGGCCGAGGCGATCGAGAGTCTTCTCAATCATCCCAGAGTTGCGGATATACCAGCCCCGACCAGTCTGGGAGCGAAAGCTGCTGCAAAGCGACAGGCGGGTGCGAACCAGAAACATTCGGGTCCTGCCGAACAGGATACTGGCGATTTCAACGATCGCTCGGTTGGCAATCTGCGAGTAGACTATGTGCTACCCAGTAGCAACCTGACAGTGAAAGACAGTGGAGTCTTCTGGCCAGAGCTTGACGAGTTTGCGCCCCAAAAACGACAAGATTTGCTCCAGGTGCTGCGCGCCTCAGATCACCATTTAGTCTGGGTAGATATTGTGGTCGGTAAGTAAGTGTGTCGCTTGGTATCAAAATTGTTTGGGTAGGTGCCAATGGCGGCCAACGTTAGTCTCATTAATCGCGTTTTCGCACGCGTTGAAGTCAAGCTGATTTTGGCTTGGCTTGTTCTTATCGTCGTTACCACATTCTTGGATCCGAGCCGTTCTTATCTAGAGAATCCGAAAGCTGCAGCGGAACCTATTCTGCGTCAGGCGGTGTTTCTAGGGTTCTTTGCACTAGGTAGTGCCGTCATCATCATCTCTGGTGGCATTGATTTGTCTAGTGGAGCCGTGATTGCTTTAAGCGCTACCGTGTTTAGTTGCTTGTTGGTACTGTTGGATCCCGAGGGCGCAGCGACCGGTGAATTGCAAACATGGGTGGTCATTTGTGCTGTGCTAGGCGCGCTTTTTAGTGGAGTTGTCGCAGGAACGCTCAATGCATGGTTGATCACGGGAGTTGGGCTCCCGCCATTCATTGCAACTTTGGCCACCATGGTTGGCCTACGCAGCTTTTCTCGTGGTTTGCTTGGCGCTGTGACTCAAGGGAGCTCGCAGATTAGTTTTCCGAGTTGTAAACCGGTGCGCGAGCTGTTCAAGGACGTGTCCTACGTTTCGATTGTCTTCGTTATCTTCGCGATCGGCATGTGGTTCCTGATGAGTCGTACTGTAGTAGGACGACACCTGCATGCGATGGGCGGCAATGAGACGGCCGCCAAGCTCAGCGGTATTAGGACCGATCGACTCAAATGGCTGGCTTACGTGATCGGTGCTACCAGCGCTTCCATCATGGGGATCGTGTATTTTGCGGATCAAGGTTCGGCAAAACCCGACGTTCTTGCGCGCGGCTACGAACTCAATGCAATCGCGGCAGCAGTCATCGGAGGATGCTCGCTGGCTGGAGGCGTTGGTACGATTCCTGGCACAGTCCTTGGCTGCCTTTTTCTGCGGTCAGTTATGGACGCGGTTAATAAGGTTGTGGAGATTGGCGCTGATATTTTCGAAGGCATGATCGTTGGTTTCGTGGTCGTGTTGGCCGTCACATTCAGCCAGCGTGAGTCGACTGGCAAGCAACGCATCTACTTTGCAACACCGATTGGCTGGACCGCTGCCCCGATCTTGGGTGCAATTGGAGGGCTTTCTACGGTGTTTTTCTTTCGCGAGAAAGAAGGATTTGCCATGTGGCAGCCTATCGCAGTCGGCTTGTTTGTCACAGCCGTTCTGGTTGCCAGAGGAGTCATCGAATTGTCGCGTGGTAAGCGGGCGGCCGCAGGGAGTCAGTCCGGAAAGGAGATCACCGGACAATGACAGCGGTTGTTGAGATTCGCGGGGTTGGAAAGCGATTCGGGGCGGTTAAGGCCCTCGATGATGTCAGCTTCAGCGTCGCCAAAGGTGAATTGCATGCCGTGATGGGGGAGAACGGCGCCGGCAAGAGTACGCTGATGAAGATATTGTCTGGCGTGATTACTGACTACGAAGGTGAGTTGAGAATTGAGGGGCAAGTTCAGAAGTTCCTCAGTACCCGCCAGGCCGAGAGAATCGGTGTTAGTATCATCCACCAAGAACTGAACTTGGTAGAACAACTGAGTGTAGCTGCAAATATTTTTTTGGGGCGAGAAGAAACGTATGGTTGGGGGATTCTCGACCAGGCTACGATGGAGCGGACGGCCGGAGAACTGCTTGCTCAATTGGATTCTAACGTCTCCCCGAAGTCGCTTGCTGGTTCATTGCGTGTTGGTGATCAACAGCTAATTGAGATAGCAAAAGCCCTTTCGCTCGACACGTCAATCTTGATCATGGACGAACCGACGAGTGCTCTTACCGAGGCAGAAGTTCAGCGACTATATCGAGTCATTGACGCGCTGCGCGAACGTGGGGTCACAATCCTGTACATCTCGCACAAGATGGATGAAGTGTTTCGATTGGCAGATCGCATTACCGTTTTGCGTGATGGTAAATTCGTTCAAACTCTCGATCGAGCTGATACGAATCCGCAGCAGATTGCTCACTTGATGGTTGGCCGTGAGTTTGAAACGGCGGTCACCCGCCCCCAGACCACGCTCGGCGAGGAAGTTCTGCGAGTCGAGAAACTCTCGCAGCCCTGGCCTGGCCACTCAAAGCAGTGGCGGCTCAAGGATGTGTCGCTGGAGCTAAGGCGAGGTGAAGTGCTGGGGATTGCGGGTTTGATGGGCGCCGGACGGACGGAACTGCTCGAGTGTTTGTTTGGTGCAAGTGCCGTTCGGCCGCAAGGGTCGATCAAGTTGGATGGAAAGGATTGTGATTTTCGCCATCCTGCTGATGCCATGCGGGCTGGAATAGCGATGGTCACCGAAGATCGAAAGCGTCTGGGGCTGTTCGGCCATCTTTCCACTGGCGGCAACATTACGATGTGCCGACTCAGCGAGCTTTCCGCCTTGGGAGTGCTCAGTCGCTGTGCTGAAGCCAATGCCGCAAATGAGCAAGTAGAGTTGATGGGGATAAAGACGGATGGCATTGAAGCTTCAATCAACTCACTTAGTGGTGGCAATCAACAGAAGTGCATTATTGCTCGATGTATGCTTACGCAGCCTAAGGTTCTCCTGTTGGATGACCCAACTCGCGGTGTTGACGTCGGAGCGAAAACAGAGCTTTACCGACTGATGCACCGCTTGGCGGATCAAGGGATGGCCATCATCGTGACAAGTTCCGAACTCCCGGAGCTGTTGACCGTTAGTGATCGCATACTCGTACTATGCGAAGGCGAACTAACTGGGGAATTTACAAGGGCCGAGGCGACAGAGCAGAAGATCATGGAAGCCGCGACGGCAGTTAGCGTTTAGATGCTATTCTTCGGAGCGCTCGCGTGTAAAGACGGTCGAAGGTAGACGCAAATGCGTGCTTGTTCTGATTGTTGTAGGGAGCTGCTCCTCCAGTCACCATGCCAGCACCGCGCATGTCATCCATGAAATCTCGCATCGACAGCCGCGAGCTGATCGTATCCGCGTTGTATTCTTCGCCTCGTGGATCGATCACGATGACCTGTTTGGCAACAAGATCCCCAGCTAGGGGAAGGTCCGCAGTGATGGCCAAGTCGCCAGCGATCGAATGCTCAACAATGTACCGGTCGGCTGCATTGGCATCTTGAGATACAGCAACCGACTCAACATTGCGGTACTGCGGGGGTGCCTTAATTACACAATTGGCGACCAGGATTACGGGCGTTTTTTGGCGGTGCGCAGCCTTGAAGACAATGCTTTTCACTTCACCGGGGCAAGCATCTGCATCGATCCAGATCCGCAGCGATTTAGTGTCTTCAGTCATGGATGCAACGGGCGAAATGCTGGTTAGTCGTCGGCTAACTTGACCAGGATTTCATCCCCTTCGACTTTCACTTCGTGCCGCGCGGTCGGCTCGGTAGCTGGCATTTCTGCCGCCTCGCCAGTCCGGACATCGAATTTCGCGCCATGCCTTGGGCAGACCAAGCAGCCTTCGTCCAATTCCCCATCGCCCAAAGGACCGCCATCGTGCGTGCAGACGTCGTCTACGCAGTAATACTGCCCGTCCAAATGGACGATGACCACGAATCGATCGTCGACTTCCAGACAGAGCTTTCCGCCCTCGGGTACATCAGCGACTTTGGCCGCAGCTAGAAAATCGGACATTTAAGAATCTAAAGAAACGGATAGCCGGGAAAAGTAAGTCAGGATCGGAACATTGTTGTACGAATGTTCAGATCCTCTTGTCGTCAAAAGCGTCATGTCGGTTTGCTGCCGAAGCAACGTGGAAGGCTAAGCTCCTTGCGATCTGTTAGCCCAGGACAGCGATATGCTAGCCCAAGACAGCGATACGGATTTGACGTCTGGACACTATCGGAGATTCGATAACCAGATTTTCAGACCGCAGTTCGCTTGGTCACACAGCGAGTAACGCTATTGATACTCGCGCACTTGGCGGGCGATGGACTGTCCCAGGGCTTCACGAACGCTCTCAATCGTAATGCGATCGAAGATTTGTTGGAAGAAGCCAGTCACAATCATTCGGACCGCCTCTTTCCGAGTGAAGCCACGGCTCTGAGCGTAAAAGATTAGCTCTTCATCCACTTTCCCGGAAGTACTACCGTGAGTGCAGCGTACATCATCGGCCAAGATTTCGAGACCTGGGATCGAATCAGCACGAGCTTGATTGCTGAGAAGAAGGTTATCGTTTCGTTGGTAACCGTCTGTCTTCTGAGCACCGGGATCGACGCCGATCATTCCTCGCCAGACGGTACGCGATTTGTCCTGAAGTGCCGCTTTGTAAAGGAAGTCGCTTCGGCAGTGAGGGGCAGCGTGGTTCTGAAGCGTGTTGTAGGTCAACTGCTGTTTGTCTTGGGTAAAGAGCACACCGTTGACTTGGCTTTCTGCACCTTCTCCGATCAGCGAAACCTTTTGGCTTACTTGCGAGAAACGACTTCCGATGGCCGCTACGGTCCACTGGATAGTCGCATCGCGGTCGATGGTGGCGCGTTGGTGTGCGAAGTGCCAAACGCCACGCCCCCAGTCCTGCAGGTTGACGTAACGTAGGTGAGCGCCTGGTTTCACTATTATCTCGACGCCACCCAAGTGCAAACCTTTGTCATCAGCGGCCGCGCTGTTGGCCTCGTACAGGAAGGTTGCTTCTGCGCCTGCCTCCAAGACGATCAAGGTGTGTCCTGAGTCTGTTCCGCCATTGGTGAGGCCTGCTGCGACACGAAGCGGATTCTCGATGCATACTCCGGCAGGAACGTAAAGGATGTGCCCACCACGCCAGGTCGCTGCGTGAAGTGCAGCGAAGCGATCCTGTGAACTGTCTACCACCGTACCAAGGTACCTCTGGACGATCTCAGGCGACGACGCAGCAATGCGACTTAGGTCCCCGAACAGGACGCCTTTAGCGGCCAGGCTCTCGTCGAGTGATTCCTCGATGACTTGCCCGTCGAGCGTCTTCAGAACGCCAGCGGGCTGGACGCCTTCTGCCAATCGCTCGGGGATGTCGTGGTCAGCGAGCGTGCCGGTCGTCGGATTGATGAGAGAATACTTGTCTAGTTTGAATGCCCGCAAATCGCTTCGCATCCAGTCTTCTTCTTTGCGGCTGGGCCAGTCAAGTTGCTCGAATTGACTCCAAGCTGTCGCCCGCATGTCGGTGAGCCATTGCGGCTCGCCGCTGGAAGCCAAGAATTGAGTGTGTCCAGCAGAATCAAACGCCAAGGATTCGTTGGCGGTAGCGGTGGTGGTCATAGGTCCCGATCTCTTGGGCGGTGATTGTTTGTTGGCGGTAATCGTTCGTAAGCTGCTAACCGGAGTATGAGCCTCACTCGCCCAGCAGGCGAGTGAGTTCACGAGGGGCGTTCATCGGCCCTACCCCACCGAGCCTTCCATCTGAAGTTGAATGAGTCGGTTCATTTCAACCGCGTATTCCATCGGCAGCTCTTTAACCAGCGGCTCGATGAATCCATTGACGATCATCGTGCTGGCTTCCGCCTCGCTGAGCCCCCGACTCATCAGGTAGAACAACTGTTCCTCACCGATCCGCGAAACGCTAGCTTCGTGGCCGATGCTGACATCCTGTTCCATGATCTCGATGTATGGATAGGTGTCAGAGCGGCTTTCTTTATCGAGAATCAATGCATCGCACACAACGTTGCACTTGGAATCCTTCGCACCTTTTTCGACCTTAACGAGTCCGCGGTAGCTGCCGCGTCCACCATTTTTGCTGATCGACTTGCTGATGATCTGTCCGGTCGTGTTTGGAGCAGCGTGCACCAATTTGGCACCGGCATCTTGGTGCTGACCAGCACTTGCGAACGCAATGGAAAGGATCTCACCGCGAGCACCTGGCTCCATCATATAGACGGCCGGGTACTTCATTGTGAGCTTGCTGCCGAGGTTTCCATCGACCCATTCCATTGTGGCGTCTTGATAGGCTACAGCTCGCTTGGTGACCAAGTTGTAGATGTTGTTAGCCCAGTTCTGGATGGTCGTGTAGCGGCAACGACTGCCCTTCTTGCAGACAACTTCAACGACGGCCGAGTGCAAGCTTTCACTCGAGTACATCGGAGCGGTGCAGCCTTCAACGTAGTGAACCTCAGCACCTTCGTCGACGATGATCAAAGTTCTTTCAAATTGCCCCATGTTTTCCGCGTTGATACGGAAGTACGCTTGGAGCGGAAAGTCAATTTTCACTCCGGGAGGAACGTAGATAAACGATCCACCAGACCAAACCGCTGAATTGAGTGCAGCAAATTTGTTGTCTTGAGAAGGGATGACTTTGCCGAAATGCTCCTTGACCAGATCGGGATAATCTCGCACAGCCGAGTCGGTGTCGAGGAACACAACGCCTTGCTCAGCCAAATCTTCCTTTAGGGAGCCATAAACGACTTCACTTTCAAACTGGGCCTTTACTCCTGCCAAGAACTTCTTCTCAGCTTCGGGAATCCCTAGCTTGTCAAACGTATCCTTGATCTCTTGTGGGACATCATCCCACGTCTTGCCCTGCTGCTCGGCTGGCTTCAGGTAGTAGTAGATGTCCTGGAAATCGATATCGATTCCACCGCCCCACTTCGGCATCGGCTTCGAATTGAAGATATCCAGTGCGTCCAACCGGAACTTGCGCATCCAGTCTGGTTCGCCCTTCATCTCAGAGATTTGACCAACGATTTCGCGGTCCAATCCCTTGCGAGCTTTAAAGACCGCCTTGGACTCAGTGCGAAAATCGTACTTGTTGATTTCGCCAATCTCTTCCTTGGTTTCGGCTGCTAAGTCAGTAGACATATTTCCATCCAAATCAGTTTGGAGCAGGTGGTGAAGCTTTGTGTTAGTACTGGGGCCAGGCTAAACAGCGGCTGGCTCGGCTGAATCATCGAGCATTTCTTGGTTGGCACGCACAGCGTCCGGGTGAGCGGCTCGGATTCGTTCGTAGCCCTGTGAGTGAAGCTCTTGAGCGAGTTCAACGCCACCGGTTTCTACAATCCGACCGCCCAGCATGACGTGCGTGAACTCTGGCGGGTTGTGCTCGAGCAGCTTGTCGTGGTGAGTGATGATCAACAGGCCCATTTTGTTGTGACCGATTTCAGCGATACTCGCACTAGCCAGGCGAACCGCGTCTGCATCCAGGCCACTGTCGGTTTCGTCCAGGATGGCAAATTTCGGCTGAAGCATCGCCAACTGAAGGATCTCAGCTCGCTTCATTTCCCCACCGCTGAAACCGTCGTTGACGTAACGCCGCGCAAACTCAGGGTCCATCTTCAGCTGCGTCATCTTGTCTTTGAGCTCCTTGCGAAACTCACGCATGGCGATGAGCTCTTCGCCTTCCTTGCGGTCTGGGCGTCGCACGTTTGTTGCCGCATGACGCAGGAAGTCGGCCATCTTGACACCTGGAACGCTGACTGGACGTTGAAACGCCATGAAGATTCCAGCCCGTGCGCGACCATCGGCCTCCATTTCGAGCACATCCTCGCCATCGAGTGTGATTGAGCCGTCGGTCACTTCGTAACCTGGGTGACCTGCAATCACCAACCCAAGCGTGCTTTTACCCGAGCCATTAGGTCCCATCAGAGCGTGGGTTTGGCCATGGTGCATCTCGAGGTTAACACCGCGAAGGATGGGTTTGCCTTCGACGCTGACGTGTAGATTTTCGATCTTAAGTACGTGACTCATCTGTCGCTTTCTAGTTCAATGGCTATTTAGCAATGTGTAGCGTTAAGCACTTTGTGGCGGGTGGATACTATTGAGTCTGCTGTGTTCTGTGCTAAATGGGCGGTTTGCTAATCGCGTGGTGCGCCCAGTTGCTGTGAATTCTGTGAAGTCGTCGAGACGCTTGTCGCAGGTTGTCCAATGGTCGCAGGGCTGGCGGAGTGTGTTTCCGAACTTGCGTTCTTTTCGGAAGTGACAGAAAAACTACTGTCCTCTGCCACATCATCGATTGTCTCTTCCGAAGGAGCCTCTGTGTCGGTGGTGGCGACGGCCTTGAACTGACATTGATGGTGTCCGTCGAGCTGGCAACAATCCAATTGCAGCGGCTGCCCTATCGCTTCACTGAGCATCTGCTGCTCAAGTTCGCACAAGTGACGGCTCGAATCTTCGGATGTCAGTTCGGGGTAAGGGCACGCCAATACCTCTAAAACCGGCATATCTCCGGACTGTTTCACCGCTGCGGGTACCTTGCGACGTTCCAAGGCTGACGCCATGGCAGCCAGTCGATCTGATATCTCGCCGTCGGCCGGAAGCTCTTGTTTCAAGTCCATCGCCATTCGCTTGGCAACGCGGCGTAGAATTCTGCCGCGTTGCAATGCGTTGGGGAGTTCCATTACCTCCTGCCAAAGGGCGGTTGCGAGCACGGAGTAATTCGCGGAAGCGTACCGCACTCCCAGTGCCGTCAGTTCATACCGAAAGGACGGCCTACCCCGACCAGCCGACTTTTTGACCCGCTGGATCAATCGAGAGTCGACCAATCTATCGAGTCGCTGGCGAACTGCGGTCGCGGTCACGTCCAATGTCTCGGTCAACTCCGACACGGTCATGGCACCCTGGGCACGCAGCAATTCCAGCACTCTCTGGTCGACGGGGCGAACATGCTGCAAACTGTCACTCACGACGGGCTCCAATCAATGCGTCCTTAGCTCGTTTGGGTGGTCAGTAAGCTGCCGACTGACCCCCTAACGTCAGTGATACTGTACGGGCCTGCTTAATTTCGACAAGAGGTGTTGTGAAAAATCAGCTGAAGTTGGCAACTTTGCCCTCTGTAGCCCGCGCGAAGCCTGTAGCAGGATGGCAAAAAGCCCATTAAAAGCGTTAGATCTAGGAGTTTTTCAACTATACTCAAGGTTTCGGCGGGCTCGTCGGCTCACCACTCGGTTGCTTCCGCGGTCGTGTGTTTAAAGTCATCTGCGCATCCCCTTCGATTGTCTTGTCTGTGTCAATGTTCTGCGTCTCTTGGAGGAGACC
>DNPC01000747.1 GCA_003501565.1 Planctomycetaceae bacterium
TTCCGGATACTACTTCCCAGGGCTGCATCAACACTCGCTCTGGCTCGCGTTGATTTGCCCTGGGCTAGACAAACGACACCCCTTCGGGGCCGAATGAAGCAGGCATCCAAATGTGGCGAACTTGTTGTACTATTTTGGCAATATCCGGGTACACGTCCTTGCTTGCCCCGCCCGCTTAGCTTAGTTCCAACGTGCCTGTGCTTCGGCTGAACGAATCGGTTTCAACACCGAAGCGCTGGAGCATCGATACGTAAAGATTTGCTAGAGGAGTCTTGCTAGACTTCGTGTTGGCCGCAACGTGCCCACGATGTTTAAGACCTCCACCGGCCAAGATGATCGGGAGATTCTTGTTTGTATGGGAGTTTGCATTACCCATCCCACTACCAAACAGAACCATGGTGCTATCCAGTAGAGGCCGGCCTGAGATGTCGTTCATCTCGCTAAGACGTTTCAAGAAACGTGCTAGTTGCTGAGTTTGGTAAAGTTCGATTTCGACGAGTTGCCGGATCTTGGCAGGTTCTTTTCCATGGTGGGACAGGCTGTGGTATCCCGACTTGATTCCTAAGTCGCTGGCAGCAAAACCTGCTCCGACTTCGATGGTTGCGACACGCGTCGAATCAGTTTGCAACGCGAGTGCAAGCAAGTCGTAGATTTTCGGAAGGTCGGGAACTAACCCTTCGTTTTCCGGCCGTTCATAGTCGACGCGAGGCTTGGGTACTTTCTGCCACTTAGTATCCAGCTCGAGCGATTTTTCAACGCTGCGGACCGATTCGAAATACTCATCAAGCTTGTGACGCTCAGCCGAGTCTGCTCGTTTCTTCAGACGATTTGCGTCGGGCAACACGCTATCGAGGATGCTTCGCCGGAGCGCGATTCGCTCTAGGTTGGCCTGACGCGCACCGGCACCTTCGTCTACGAATAAGCGGTTGAAGAGTTCACGTGGACCGGGAATTGGCGGTACGCGCGTCCCGGTCCTGGTCCAGCTCATCATCGGGCCGCCGTGTAGGCCATTGTCACTGCCCACGCCAATCGAGGGAAAGCACGTCGATGAACCTACATGTTCGGCCGCACGTTGATCAAGGCTGATACCTCCTTCTTCAGCAGCTGGCGCGTCGGCTGCGTTGATGCCGGTCAAGAAGGTATGGACGGCGAAGTGGCCGCCTTTCTGGTCGTGATCTAGGCCAGAAAAAAGCGTGTAACGGTTGCGGTGCTCATCCAGCGGTTCGAGTAGCTTTGTCGACTCAAACGCCAGCCCCGTTTTCTTTGGCCAAAAACTCTCCGGGTACATCCCAAACTCATTCCCGATGCACACCATGCGCATCGGCGATTCTGACGGACTGGAAGCAGCCGGCAGTGAACTTTCCAAAGCAGGAAGTGCGATAGCAACACCGGATGCCCGCAAAAAATTGCGTCGAGAATTGTTCATGATCGATCTGCTTGGTAGGGGAAGACGCAGTTGTTTACCTACGACTTATGCTCTCGGTGGGAAGGTGTGTTCGCTGCAGCCCTCGTCCGGCTTGCGCATCACTTCAATTGTACCCTAAACGGTCGCATTCAGCCGGGTTTTCAGCGGGTCTATCGTCGTAGCTCGGGCAACGGCACTTTGCCGTCGCGGTAGAGGACGTTGTAAGCACAAAAAGGAATGATGTGGCCGCTGGGAAGGACGTGGTGTGTGCAGCATTTCATCACGCGGCGCAGATCAAAGTTGTAAACGTCTAAGAATGAAGTGATCGTGATTCGCAAAATGTCCCGCGCGCCAGCCTGCTGTTTCATTACCCGCGTCAAGAACTCGTTGACCGGATCTTCTGCCACCTTTTCTTGCGTCGGTACGTTACACGTCGCGCCGATCTGAACAAGGTCGCTGGACGGCCCGCAACAGCCTTCACCTCCGCAGGCCAACCGAGCCATCAACTGCTCAGCCAATCGGCCAGTCTGTTCTCGAGTAAAGCTCAATCCGTTGGCCAGCAGATCAGCGTTCACCGCGGGGTCAACATACTGACTTAGCGGCAAGAATCCGTCACTGCTCCTCAATGCCAATCCCAGCCAATGACAGTTTGGGTGGGCACACGGCAATGGGAAAAAATCTGATTGTTCGAAACAATTTCGCGAATCACCAGCTATCGCATCAATCACATCTGGGAACGTAATTCGGCGTTCCAATTCCTCCGGTAGCACGTATCTTCCGCTGTAGGTAGCAGGTTGATAGCTGAGACCGGTGATAAAATCGTGCTGCCCTGCAAAGTCCAACAAATCTGCTGGAGCATCATCGTTCACGCCGCCCTGCAAGGTGCTGACTAAGGTGACGTTGAGCCCGCTGGCCCCGATCTTGTCGAGAGCACGTAGCTTGGTTTCAAGCAACCCTGACTGTCCACGAAGCGAAGTAATTTCAGCGTCGTCAAGCGAATCCAACTGGAAATAGATTTCGACGCGGTCGCGATGTTCGGCCAGTTGGTCGACTAATCGATCATCGTTGGCTAAGCGAATTCCATTCGTGTTGATCATTACATAATCGATCGGCTGAGCGAGAGCGTACTCGACCATATCCATCAACTGTGGATGCAGCGTCGGTTCACCCCCGGAAAGCTGAACTACTTCAGCCCTACCCTCAGCTGCGACCAAACGATCGATGGCGCTTTGGATTTCTTCTAAGCTTTTGTGCTTTTGGCCGGGCGCACTGGCGGCATAACACATCGGACATGTCAAATTGCAGCCATCGGTAACTTCGATCACTCCGATGCAAGTATGTTGTTCATGAGCGTCACATAATCCGCAGTCCTTGGGGCAACCTTCGTTGACCGGAGCAAAAGTCTGCATCGGCAGCTTAGCGGGCTGTGCTGTATCAAGTTGGTCATAGCGACTGACGTCGCTGCAGATAAAGTCCTCTCGTTGACCACACGTGGGGCAATCCTTGAGAAAGTACACCCGCTTGCCACGCGAGATGATTTTCGCTGGAACAACTTCGTGGCAACCTGGACAAAGACTCTGCGTGAGGCCCAGGAATACATAGTCTCGATGCGGCTTTCTCAATGAGCCGCCTGGCAGCTGCTCGGTTTGCGGATCGATAGCAGACATGTAGACGGTTCGCTTTAAATGGGAAGTTTGAGCGAAATCTTGTAGAGGAAGCCGTAGAAGCCAATCCCAACCAAAGTGCTAATGATCATGACCCAGATCATGCCAGTTTCCGCCGGGCCATGAAGTGTAAAGAAGAAGGCACCTGACGGAATGCAAACGACAGCGAACGCGATCAGCGAAGCATAGCCGGCGATGGTCATAAACCCCCAAGAAGCAAACAGCATGAAAGGTGGGCTAGGAAAGTTGCCTTGTCCTCGTGTCAACAGTCGCCAGCGCATCATCGGTACGCGAAAAAGAGCGAGAACAAATCCGACGAGGGCCGGAACCGCTGCGACGGACATGACGAACAGCGCAAGAACCGAGACCACTAGAATTCCGATTGCCGTCAACCAGTAATTTACCGTCAGCGGAGGCAGGTCCCCTGCTGGTAATCTCCTGGTATCTGCGGTGGTGGGGCTTTCGAAAGGATTGGGAGAACTGTCTGTTGAATCGTTGTTTACTACGGGTGGTTCATCCATCAGATTTCTCCCCCGATTCTTTCGGCCGCAGGCGAATCGCCAATTCCGTCACATCACCGCGCCTTACAATTCCAATCAACTGATGGGTTTGGGCATCAACCACTGGCAGCACGTCATCGTTGGCAATACGAAACGACTCGATCGCCTCAGCCAACGACTGCTCCGGATTTAGCACTGCAGCCGTCGGGCTGGTCAAATCTTCAGCGTATACCAGAATGTCGATTGCGGAATCGAAGAACGTATCGCTTAGCTCATTGTAACGGATCACTCCGGCAACCTGCTGATGGTCATCAACGACGATATACGTATTGTCGTGACTATGTTGGATGTAGGCTACGACTTCATCGAAGTGAGCCGACTGTTGCAGGCCTTTCACGTTCTTGCGTACAAGGGCGCCAACGGTCATGGCTTGGAGATTGATGCTTTGTTTTGGCTTCAGCCCCAGTGCGTCGCGACCGCGGTGCCACATCTTACCGGCCTGACTGGTTGGCGTTTCGGTGCGGTGAGAAATCGCTTGTGCGAGCGGTACTTCACCAGCCTGGAGAACTGACCAACGAAGGAAGATGGGGCCGACGATTTCGAAGAACACGACCGAGCCCAGAATGATGTCTTGGAGTTGATTGCCGATTTCTGGCCACCGTTGCTGGGCAAGCGAGGCTAATGCAATCGCCGCGCCCGCCTGAGCGAGCATACAACTACCGAGAAAACGACGGACCGGTGGTGCTTCTTTTCGTAATTGCGCTGCCCAGCGAATGCCGAGTATCTTTCCAGCTGATCGAGCCACGATGTAGCCCGTTCCGAGTAGCCCAGCCGTCAGAAAAGCCGCCA
>DNPC01000183.1:0-695 GCA_003501565.1 Planctomycetaceae bacterium
GCGCGGGCGAGTTGGGTGCAGTTCAATCTGGAGGATTACTTCGAAGAGGCTGGCGATGACGATGATTGGCGTTTTCGGTTCTTCTACGGTTTTGATCAGCCCAAACAAGACGATAAACGCGAGTTAGGCAAGCGGCCGCCACTACGCTTCATAGCTGACAACGATACCAATTCGATTGTCGTGATCGGTGCCGACGACAAAGACCGGGATACGATTCGCGAACTAATTGAACTTTGGGATGTACCTGAACCGGAGAGCGAGATCGATGACTCGCGGTATATCCAGCTGGTCAAAATTCAATATTCGACGGCCGAGACAATCGCCAACACGTTGAAGGAGGCGTTTCGGGATCTATTGAGTGCCAACGATAAGGCATTTCAGGACGGCGATGAAGAATCAAAACGCGATGGCGGCGGCGACGACGGTGGCTTCAGCTTCGCCTACAAAGGTAAGCTTTCGCTGGGCGTTGATCCGATAACCAATACAATCTTAGTAAACGCCGAAGGGCGAGTATTGAGCGAGCTGATCATCGGTACTATTAAAGATCTCGACGAACAAGCGAAAACCGAGAATGAAGTCGGCGTCTACAAAATGCCAGCGACCGTTAATGGCAAAGACGTTGCCGAGACGTTGAAACGCTTGCTGAGCAAACCGAAACAACCTGACAAGAACCAGCAGCAGCAACAACAGCAACA
>DNPC01000183.1:772-3163 GCA_003501565.1 Planctomycetaceae bacterium
CAGCAACAACAGCAACAGCAGCAGCAACAACAAGCACAGCAGCAGAACCAAGCTGCTCCCCAGGGACGATCGGACCGGGGCGGGCGTTCACGCCGCGGCCGATAACGATCAGCGTTGCCGTGAGTTTCTAGTAGAAATGGCGGGTTAGATTTACCATAATAGGGGTTTTGGAGCCCCTTTATGCGATCCCTGCCAGACCTACACATCTCTGCAAGGCACTTTCTAGGTGTCGGCGCGGCAATCACTGTCGGTCTGACTGTTGCGCACGGTGTGAGCCACTTAGCTGCCGCCAAACTTGGAGAGAACCGAATCACATCTCAGCTGCTCGAGTGGTTTTCGCTGGATGGTGAAGGCAATTTTCCCGCTTTGTTCTCTTCTCTGCTGCTCCTAGTCTCCGCAGCAAGTTTTCTGTGCATCGGGCTGACAAGCAAGACGGATCCTGCCCAATCGTCGATTGCCAAATACTGGAAAGGCCTAGCCTGCATATTCTGCTTCTTGGCCATCGATGAAGCTGTCCTGATCCACGAAAAGTTTGACAACAACACGCTACTGAGTTGGGTAGAAACCAACGGGTTCTTGGCTTGGCCTTGGGTGATCCTATACGCGGTGCTGGTGTTATTCTTCGTGGCAATTTACTTCAGGTTTTGGTGGAACCTCGAGAAAAGTTACCGATTCGCATATGCACTGACTGCCGCAGTCTATGTGTCCGCGGCTTTGGGGCTCGAAATGGTTGGCGCGTTTCTGTATACAAATTCTTCGCCGCAGTTGGTTGCCATGTACAGCTATGTGATGGCTCTGGAGGAGCTATTGGAGATGCTGGCAATTGTAGCTCTCATCACCATCAATCTTGACTACCTGTCTCGACATTTCGGTCGTGTAGCCCTGGCAATCGAGCGTTTTTCGATCACTAGCAAAGCCGAGGCGTAGTCGGCTGACTGGCGGGCACGAATGACGCAGCGGTATAAGCGGTTGCCAATACTGGTTATCCTGTTGCCAATTCAAACAGCTCACTATTTCGAGATACACTCAGATGGCCAAGAAAGAACACGCGCGGCACGTTCGATACGAAGACTTGGATGCGATGCTGGCCGAAGCCGATGCAATGCTTGCCAATGGATACGACAAGACCGGCAACTGGTCGCTTGGCCAAGCCGCAGGCCACGTTGCTCAATGGGCTAGTTTTCCAATGGATGGTTTCCCGGAGCCACCTGCTTTTATGAAAGCGATCTTTTGGGTGCTTCGGAAGACTGGTGCTTCGGAGAAAATGGCTACCAAGATCAAAGCAGAGGGCTTCAAGCCCGGGATGGCAACTGCACCGACAACTGTGCCTTCGCCCGACTCGGCGGATGCCGACGGCGTGGCTCAGCTGCGGCAAGTTGTTGAGCAGCTCAAGTCGCACGATGGTCCCCTTCACGACTCGCCGCTCTTCGGCCAACTCGACAAGCCAACCCACATTTCCGTCACGCTACTGCACGCCGCCCATCACTTCGGTTTCCTGGTGCCGCATTCGAAGGCTGAGTGAGCGCGAAGTGCGGTTCCCGCTTATCCACTAAACGTGGCCGAGGGCACGAGTCGCAAATTTGCGCCTGTGTCAACCAAGTTGTTCAAGGGCTTTTCGGATCTCCGTAAGCGCCTCTGCAGCACCGAGCGGAATGCCTACCGAGCTCTCGGGCGAGAGGTGGCTGCCGAGTTCCGAGTCGCGCGGGTTAATTCGGATGAGTCGGCTTGCTTGATGTTCGCATTCCAGCCGCACCGTGGGGATCGCGGTGCCAGCGCCTATTTCAATCGCAACGATTTCACGCTCAGTATTCTTGGCCAGCCATGTTTGGTAACGCCGCATTTGTTCATCAGCCCGACTGGATAGCCAAGCGTAGTCGCCAAACATCAAGATGTTCGGGCGCGCCAAACTGTCGCAGTGCGAGCATCTTGGTAGCGGTTCAGCGGCGCGGATGTCACCGTCTACTTTCAGTAAAAGATCTCCGGCGTCCCAAATGTCATCACAGCACATATCGACGCACTGGAGATAGTGGATTGATCCGTGGCATTCCAGGATGACGTCGGCGGCAATTCCCGATTTTTGAAACTGCCCATCCACGTTGCTGGTGAAGATTGCCGTATTTCCCCCGAAACGTTTCGATAAACCGTCGAGAATCGAGAATCCGATGTGGGGCGTTGTTGCGTTATACAAGTTGAACCGGTGGCCGAAGAATCCCCAGGCGGTTTGAGGATCGCGCTGGAACCAGCTTGGGTTGGACATCTCGCTGAACTGACGGCCACGGAAGACCGGATAGGCTTTCCAAAATCCTTCATTTCCCCGGAAGTCGGGCAAGCCGGAATCGACGCCCATGCCAGCGCCAGCACCGATCAGCAGGGCATCAGCACCCGCGATCA
>DNPC01000640.1 GCA_003501565.1 Planctomycetaceae bacterium
CTCGCTGATCTGGGGGCTCCTTCTTGTTATTCTTGATTTCTCAATCAACGGGTTCGATCTACTCGCTGATGGGCTGGGATACCTTCTTGTCGCAAGTGGCTGCCGTGGATTGATGTTCACGTCGTCTCGATTTTCGTCAGCACGCACTCTATGCTTCATACTTGCGATCTTGTGGCTAATTGGGTTTGCCATTGAAGGACAGCTCGCCGTGCTATACGGACTCGCCACGACGGTTGTAGAGTGCACAATGATCTGGCAGTTGCTCGGCGGTATCGCTGATTACGCTATTCAACGACATCGTTCTGATTTGGCTCAACGTGCACACAATCGTCGCCTTGCATACGCAGGGATAATGGCCGGCGTGACGCTAATCGGATTTGCACTCCATGGATCGAATGACGCGGGACCTTTAGTGATCATTCTCGTTGGTTGTGTGCTCGTCCTGTTGGTTATGATTTTGCACTTGATTCACCGTGTCAAAACAGAGATCGAATGGCCAGACACCGCTACATAGCGCCCTCTGTACACAGTGCCGCATGCCGCGGTGCTGTTGATATCAATGTTCGTCGCGGCTTGGTGACGCGTGCGTCTCCCTCCAAGAAATGCTCCCGTTAATGCGATTCACTGTGCAGGCTACGTTTGTGATTATTGCACTGGCCGCCACCGGATCGCTCGCCATTCGTAAGTACTTGGACAAGCTTCCATTGCAGCTCATGCCGTACTCAATGGCATCGCGCGATGCTGCTCTAGAAGATGGCCAATGCGTGCTTGTCACGATCTACGGCAACTGGGACGTAAACACAGCAGACGCATTGCGCTGGCTCTCACGAGATGTAACACTTCGAATTCGTCGCCAAAACATCGTTGCAATGAGTGCAGACTGGTCCAAACATGAAACTCACGTCACCGCACTGATGAATGAACTTGACGTGAAATCGGTTCCCGTCCTCGCATTTTATGCCCCGGAAAACCCTGACAGACCGACGGTAATCAGCAACTTACCCGGCGAGAATCAGGTGCTCAGCGTGATCGATAAATGCTGTAGATAGTCGGATTGAACTGAGAAATGCACCTAAGCAACATTGGCCGATCGACGTTGCTAAACTAGTCACGCAAGCGACGGAGTGATTCCAAGCGTTGGGCTCGATTCAAAGCGATTGGCGAACCTAGCGCTTCGCGGTAAGGCATTGCGCTTCGGCGACTAGCCACGCCTAAAAGGTCGCAAACAAGAACAGGACACCCGAAGATACAAATGTGGCGTGAAATCAATTTAGATCTGACAGCGCATGCCACGTTCGCACCCTCGGCGTCTGCGGCCGCGATCAACGACGCCGAAACCGTTCTCAGTATTTCTTTCCCGGATGAACTACGATCAATCCTGCAAGAATCAAATGGTGTGACGGGCAAATATGAGCTTGGCCTAGTTTGGAATCTAGACCGAATGCAACGCGACAACCTCCAGTTCCGCAGCGATAGCAATTTCCGTGATCTTTACATGCCCTTTGATCATCTACTGTTCTTCACAGATGCTGGCAACGGAGATCAATTCGCATTCCCAATTCAAAACGGTAAAATACAACGTACTGATGTGTTCGTGTGGGATCACGAATCTGATGATCGTCGGTGGGTCGCAGGATCGCTGAAGCAGTACCTCCGGTGGTGGCTCGACGGCACATTGACCCTGTAGTCACCGCATATCACCACATTGCGCGTACGTCGCGAAGCCGGGGGGGCGGGCAACGTCGCGAATGGGGAATGTAGATATTCGCAAGACTTGGTGAAATGAAACCCATCGGCATACTTATCGCTTGCGTTGTGATCGTGCTGGTTGCGGTGCCGTTGATGTTTCTCGCAAGGGGTGATCTAAACGACTTTCAGAACCCAATGCTAAACGCAGCTCGCGACGGCGATA
The DNA here is from genome assembly GCA_003501565.1 of Planctomycetaceae bacterium. Taxonomy (GTDB): domain Bacteria; phylum Planctomycetota; class Planctomycetia; order Pirellulales; family Pirellulaceae; genus Aureliella. Next base: position 1,913 of record DNPC01000640.1, read on the forward strand.
TCGCCGAGATCGAACGGCTACTCGCGAATGGTTCGGCTCCAAATAACGCTGACGCATACCACAACACTCCACTCTCAATTGCAGCGCAATTTGGTCAGACCGAAGCCGCCAAATTGTTACTCAACCATGGCGCAAGCATTAACGGCATGAGTGGGCAGATAACACCGCTCCAATGTGCGATCTACAGTGGCCATCACGATACGGCGACTTATCTATTAGCCGAGAACGCCGATCCGAATGTAACTGACGACTACGGGATGTCATCGCTTTCGATCGCCGCACATAAGGGTGACTCCAAGATGGTCGAGGCGTTGCTGAACGCAGGAGCGAATATCGAACATGCCGATAACGATGGATGGCGCCCACTGCATTCCGCACTTCGAGCCACGGCTATTTCCGATGCCGATCGACTTGCAACTGTTAAGGTATTGCTAGAATACGGCGCTGACCCGAATGCAAGCAATCTAGGTGAGCGTGAACGTGACGGCGGACACGATAGTCACGTTGGGTATCGCACCACGAACCCAAATGTTGGAAATACTCCAGTCGCCATAGCAAGAAGCAACGGATTCGATGAGATCGTAACCGAGTTGATCGCGAACGGTGGCTCGTAAAGTACATGAGAATCCGTAAAAGCTTCCCTTTCTGGATTCCTCCTCAAACAACTAGCATGCGGGTACGTAAAAGGCGGTTCGACGAAGTGGAGCGAGTTCCATCCACAGAGTGTTGATGCTTAGCACGCCAGATTGTTGAAGCTAACCATTGGTCAAACCAACGCCGGTGGCGATGGTTTCGGCCATATGTCAGACGCTTTTGCGACTCTGCGCGTGGCGTACGGCTTGACCTGGCGGGACGCCTAACTGGATGAGCAGCTGGTGACGCTGCTTGGAGCGTTGCCGCTGATAACAGTAACGCATGCGGATGCGTCGGGGTACCCTCTGGTCATACCGAGCGAACAACTTGAATTGATTGGCCAAACCGAAGTACCCCATTCAGCCAGGCAGATAACGACTCAGCCTGTTCGAGCGATGAGCCATCGAGACTTCCCGCTGGGCCGGTAGGCGTCTTGATACGTCGCTTGAATCGCCGGACAGACTTGGTTACCGCGTTGATATTGCCCACGACTTGTTGCGATGAGAATGGGGCACAGGAACCGAAGGAACTCGAACTCTTTGGGATACTGCATGTGTCTTTCGGTATACAATATGCCTTAAGAAGCCCCAGCTATGCAGCGGCAAATCCTAGGAAGACAAAATGAGCACTGCGGATCAATTGTCACGTATTCAGGATGACGGTAATCGCTACGAATTGGTTAACGGAGAACTGCGCATGATGTCGCCAGCAGGTGGACGGCATGGCCGGATCGCAGCGCGCATCGGCATTCTGCTGGGCGTACATGTGGAACAGAATGGTTTGGGAGCAACTTTTGCGGCCGAGACTGGATTTCTCATTGCGAAGGATCCAGATACAGTTCGCGCGCCGGATGCATCTTATGTATCGAGTCAGAAAATTGGCAAACTCATTGATGACTCAGGGTACTTGCCGTTTGCGCCCGACCTGGCGGTCGAAGTCGTGTCCCCAAACGATTCTTTTGCGACGGTCGAAAGCAAGGCGTTTGGCTGGCTGAATGCGGGCTGCATGTTGGTTCTGGTGGTTGTTCCTGAGTCAAAAACGATTCATGCATATCGTTCGGAAAATGACATCAGTGTACTTCGCGAGGGTGACACGATGGACGCAAGCGATGTCGTTACTGGATGGAAGTTGGGCCTGGAAGAAGTTTTTCGGGCCATGTAGAACTCTGCATTTTCGGGTAAGCACCGGCATTACTGAGGGGCGTTTACCACACTACCTAGCATGCGGGTGCGCATGGCAGTTCGCCCGTGAAACCGTGCTGTGCAACCAACAAGCATTCCCGAAGAATTGAGT
>DNPC01000462.1:0-672 GCA_003501565.1 Planctomycetaceae bacterium
TTACGCCGCTAACTTCTGCTGGGATCTCATTGAAGACCTTCATCGCTTCGACAATGCAGATGACGGTATCCGCTGAGATCCGCGAGCCAACTTTGACGAAATCGTCAGACTTCGGATTGGGCTTGGTGTAGAAAGTACCGACCATGGGAGCCGTGATCGTGACGATATTTGCGTCATCGACGGGGGCTGGCGGAGTTGCAGCGACTGGAGCAGCAGCAGGTGCGGCGATTGGAGTCGGCGGGGCAGCTGCAGCTTGCGGTGTGCCGCGCACCAAACGGATTTGCTGTTCGGCTTGCTTCAAGTCGACTTCGCATAACCCTCGCTCTTCCATCAGGTCGATTAGGTCACGGATGCGTTCGACATCGAACACATCCCCTTTTCCAGCCGGTGCCGCTTTAGCCATTAGAAATCCCAAATGAGAAGCCGCCGTACAGCCCTGTGGCAGCACGGTCGCTGAAACTTTTAATTGATTGTCGGGCGTTTTCGGCGAATTAACTTACAACAAAGTAGCCAGGCGGAGCAACACGTCGCACCAGCCAGACTTGCTGCAACTCCAATCACGGCCGTTCAAACCAGGAGCTTAATCGTGTTGCTTTCCCGATCTCGCGGCAACGTGCTAAGGACTTCCGAGCCGGACTCAGTAACAAGCACATCATCTTCAATCCGAATGCC
>DNPC01000462.1:734-17512 GCA_003501565.1 Planctomycetaceae bacterium
CATCATCTTCAATCCGAATGCCACCGACATCTCGCAGGTAGACCCCCGGTTCGATTGTGACCACCATCCCCGGACTCAGGAGAGTTTCTCGGTCTTCAGCTACGACTCGATTGCTTGCCGCACGTGGCCTGGGAGCTGAACGCTTTGGCTGTCGACCACCGGAATCTCTCAGGAATGGATCTTCGTGGATTTCAAGCCCAATGCCGTGGCCAAGTCCGTGATTGAAGAACTTTCCCAACTTTGCTTTGGTGATTTCCGACCGCGCTGCTGCGTCGATTTCGCTCACCGGAACTCCCGGACGAATTGCTTGAATCGCAGCTTGTTGAGCGGCCAAAACAGCCTCATAAGCCTTGACAATTTTCGGCGGGATTTTACTTGTCAAAATTACACGCGTCAAGTCGCTGCGGTACCCCGCAAAGGTTGCGCCCCAGTCGATTAAGAGTAGCGGCGCGCTTCCGATTTGCGTCGTTCTGGGGGGAGCATGCGGCAGTGCGGCTCTTGGTCCAACAGCCACAATCGGATCGAAACTACAGCCACTTCCACCAAGATTCCGAATCAAGCGTTCCAGCTCATTTGCGATTTCATTCTCAGTCCATTTGGGGGTCAGTTGAGCGCGGATCGCAGTAAAGACACGCTCCGCAATTTCGACCGCCTGCCGTATCGCAGCAATCTCATCAGGTTCCTTCCGCACCCGAAGTCGTTCGACAAGACCGCTGGCCGCTTTCCAATTCACCGAACCTGGCTCCTGCACCAGTCGCTGGTAGGCAGCGTAGCTCAAGTGACTGGCCTCAAATGCGATGTCGCGGTAACCTCGCTCACCCCCATACTCAACAGCGACAGGTAGCAATACCTGATCCGGCCGTCGCAGATGAACGTCCAACCCCGGACACTCCTCCTCAATCTGCACCTCATAACGCGGATCACTCAACAAACATGCGTCGTTGCCTGCGAGCATCAAGAAACTGTCGCCACCGGTGAATCCCGTTAAATAACGCACATTCACTGGACTGGTTACCAGAAAAGCCTCGCAACCAAACTCTGCGGCCAGCTTTACAGCTCGTCGGCGACGCCGCGCGTACGGACTCTTCGGTTGCTGCGTTTTCATTCTTGAATCCAGCCGTTACTACATGTAGCCTTGCAAACCCAAATGGGGCAATTAGTCCTGAAAACCCAAGTGGGAGAGTCCAGCAAACTCAATGGGGAGTACGTTGTATAGTCCAGCAACCTTGTGCGGCGAGCTACTTGCCAATTGGATTCGAAGCCGCATGACAGCGCTAAGACTCTTGCTGCGGTTCCTGCACCGAATCCTCCGCCTCACAATACGCCTTGATAGCATCCATGTCCGCTTCAACCGCCGTAGACACCATCGGCAAAATCAACGGAACGAGAAAAAGGGCTACGAAGTTCAGCGGACGTGCGGCCATGTGCATGGTCATCTGCGTCGCGCCATCTCGAGGCGTCGTGGTAAACACCGTATCCCATTCAGTCCCGCCCGCGACCGACACAATCCTGACAAGTCGATTTTCGTCCAACTCCGTGACCTCCAACTCCGTCGCTGCTTCCTTGCCATTCATCAAACGGGTTTCGCGAAATCGTGTCCCGACTCCGTACTGGCTCTCGGATAAGTACTCGATGTTAGTGATGTGCGGCACTGCCTTGGCAAAATTGCGAACGTCTGACACACACGCAAAGACAACCTCCGTTGTTGCCGCGACCTGCCGCTCGGCTCGAACAACTGACTCTCTTGGAGCAGCAAGAGTCAGACCTAACACGCCAAGTATCGGATAAACCATTACGCCACAGACACTCAACCATAGTGGATGCGCGATACTGATCAGTGACAAAACGGTAAACCCCAACAAGATCGCGCCGGCTCCTACGCCGGGCCATATTGAACGATTTGCGGCCGTAAGCCGACCGATCAACGGGCCAACAAACGCGGCAAGAGCCCATCCTGCTAGAACAAGGAGCTTGGCCGTCACCGGCAGACTGGCCAACCACTCAGTCATCTGTTGGCGATTATCGATCGAAACCGATTCTGGCATTGGGAACGCAAACACGCTGACGACCTGAAAGGCCGCGACTGCGAAACAGCCTGCCAAAACACCCAAAAGCACCGCCAAGAGATAGCGTAAAATTCTCATTCCATGGCTCTGAAGTCAAAATGCTGGCTGCCGCACAAGCGGTAGGAAACGAAATCGGCTGCGCGACGATCCAAACGACTTCACGATGATCGTGAACGATTCGCGCACGAACCCTCGTGGACGGCAAAGGCGCTAGATTCCGGGCGAGCCTAGTACTTGCCGAGAGCCAGCGTCACATTCTGTCCGCCGAACCCGAAAGAGTTGTTAAGAGCGACTTGCACATTCGCCTCACGCGCCTGGTTGGGTACGTAGTCGAGATCACACAGTGGATCAGGGTTTTCAAGATTGATCGTCGGTGGGATGACTCCGCTGCGTATGGCTTGCAGACACACAATCATCTCAGACACGCCAGCGGCGGCAATCAAGTGGCCCATCATGCTTTTCGTGCTAGATACGGGCACCTGGCCAGCTCGCTCACCGAATACAGCTTTACAAGCAACCGTTTCTACTTTGTCATTTACCGTAGTGCTGGTGCCGTGGGCGTTTACGTAGCCAACTTGCTCAGGCGCTAGCCCAGCATCTTTCAGCGCACCGGACATACAACCAATTGCACCGCGGCCTTCGGGGTGGATATCCGTAATCCGATAGGCATCAGCAGTGCAGCCGTACCCGAGAACTTCACCGTAAATCGTTGCACCACGGGCTTTCGCGTGCTCTAGCTCTTCAAGTACAACCATGCCCGAACCTTCACCAAGCACGAATCCATCGCGCAGGCGATCAAACGGCCGAGAAGCTCCCTGCGGATCGTCATTGTTCTTAGAAAGTGCGGTTAACAGACTGAAGCCCGTCAATCCAAATGGATGAATCATGCTGTGGCAGCCACCGGCGAACATTGCGTCGACCCGGCCGGCACGGATGAGTTCGGTCGCTTCACCAACGGCTTGACTACTGGCCGCACACGCTGTGAGACAATTTAAGTTGGGACCGTGAACATCCAGCAATGTTCCGACTGCCGCGACAGGCATGCTCGGTTCTTGCAAAAGTTCGAGCTCGTGATCCAACAATTCAAGACCTGAACGCATGAAGGCGACCAAGTCGAAGTTCTCTGAATCGGTTTCCGATGGTTCTGCCGTGTGGCCCGCGGCAACCATCTGCGTAAAACTGCCAAAGTCCTGATTGCCTTCGCCAGCCCCAAAGTACAACCCCACGCGTGACCGATCGTCCATGGAGTCGAGAACACCGGAATCAGCGGCCGCCTGCATGGCAGCTCCGGCAGCGAATTTTCCATGCCGACCGTGCTTTGCCCAAGCACTCGGATCGTCAACGGCGTCGGAGATATCCCAATTCTTGATTTCGGCAGCAATCTTGGTCGGGTACTCCGCGGCGTCAAAGACCGTGATGTTGCCTACACCACTCTTACCGGCCAGTAACGCATCCCAAACGGTTTGGACATCATTCCCCAAGGGATTGATCATCCCCATCCCCGTCACCACGACTCGACGTCGCATGCTGTAATCTCCCTCAATCCACTTGCCACGAGCCAGAATGGCGCCTTTGGCACTTGCCGCATAGCCGTGATCTTACTCGCTGCTCTACAGGACCACTAGGCCGCAAACGTCGCGTAACTCTTGTCAACGAGCCTCAACCTACCTGCGAAGCCGCCGAGCCTGCGAAGCTGCCCACTGGAACGCTCTAGGCAGCCGGCCCGTGGACAATGCACCACCAACGTCGACGGCCCGGCTGGTACCTTCGGAAGTGAATGGAGAATGCCCGAAGCAAACACAATGCAGCAGGAACTACTCAGAAAGGGCTACCGAAGAAAATCCCAGACAAAGCTACTCAGGGATCGTTTCTAGCGATAGCAAATCATCGAGCGTTTCGCGACGGCGAATCACTTTGCTGGTACCGTCTTCGATGAGAATCTCGGGGCAGCGAAACTTCGAATTGTAGTTGCTGGCCATCGCATAACTGTAAGCCCCTGCAACTTCGAGAACCAGTAAATCACCAACGCTTGCCGATGGCAACTGCCGACGCGCGACGAAACCACCGTCCTGCTGCGTAAAGATATCGCCCGATTCACACAAAGGTCCGCCAACGACAACCTCTTGCGTGGTACCCGTACTGCCACCACGGTGGCAAACAGAAATTGGATGGTACGCGCCGTAAAGGATCGGTCGGGCTAGATCGTTGAAACCCGCATCGAGCAAATAGAATGTGTTCTCCCCCATCTGCTTGATCGCGCGAATCTCTGCGACCAGATAACCTGATTCGGCCACCAAATAGCGTCCCGGCTCAATCTCGAGAGATATCGAATGGCCAAACTTCTCCTCGAGGTTTCGGCGTGTCTGATCCCATAAACCAAAGTACCGGTCGATATCGATGGACTCATCAGACTCCTGGTAGCGAACTGGCAAACCTCCACCGGCACTGATCGTTTTCACCGTCCGACCAACTTCCAGGCAAGCGGACTCCATCGCGCCACAAACTTGGGCCAAGTGCTCGATGTCCGTCCCACTGCCGATGTGCATATGCATCGAAGTGACCATTATCCCGTACTTGTCCGCTCGCCGGAGCACATCGTTGATCTGTTCGTGCCAGATACCATGCTTCGACTGAGGGCCACCAGTGTTCGTCTTCTGGCTGTGCCCATGGCCAAACCCGGGATTGATCCGCAGCGCTATCTCGCTCCCCGGTGCAACCTCGCCCAACTGGTCAACCATGTCAGGTGAACCCACGTTGACGGGAATATTGTGCTTCACGACCAAGTCGAGTGACTGCGCATCGAAAACATCGGCGGTATACACGATGCCCGCTGGATCGCCATCGGGCCGAAATCCAGCCGCCATGGCACGGCCAATTTCACCTGCACTGACGGCATCAACCACGACGCCCTGGCGGCGAACTCGATCGAGAATAGCAATGTTCGAGCACGCCTTTTGGGCGTACCGGATCGCATCGAAAGCTTTCAAATCCGCAATTCGTTCTTCGATCTTGCTAACGTCGTAGCAATAAAACGGAGTGCCGTGCTGCGCTGCCAATTCCTGTAGGTCTACGCCAGCAACTTCGGTCCGAGTCGGCGAAAAAGTCGTTTGAGTATCCAATTTTGCTTGTCCGTTAAATTCGTTGATTGCTAAATTCGCCGTGTGTTACACGCTGTTCGCTCAATTCGCCGTTTGTTCGTTCCATTACCCGCCGCCGGGGGACCGATCACACATGCGACTGAGATATCGATCTCGAAAAAGCGTCTGGAAAATTATGACTGCCGCATGCGACGAACCTTCTCACTATAGTTCTCCATGAACTTTCGTTCTTTGGCAGTCAAACTGTCTTTGCCATCGCGACTGATCTTCTCCAAGATCCGATCCGACTCTCTTTCTTCGGCTGTCGTCGGTCCTCCGTCGTCGCCACGATGAACCTTCAGTCCACTACGAGCTTGTTTGATGCGGCGTTTGCCGCCTGCAAACCAGCCCGAAACACTTGAAAAATTCAGGTTGCCGTAGAAGTAAACCGCCGCAAACCCGGCGCCCAACAAGTGGACATCGTAGGCAACTCCACTGTTCGGGTTGCCAAGCAGATTTAAGACCACAATTCCGATCCCCAGCAGCCATGCTTTGACTGGAATCAGGCCGTACAAGTGCAGTGTCGCGTTGGGAAACGAAAATACAAACAGCATTGATACGGCGGTGACCGCCCCGGATGCCCCCAGGACCGCCTGGTCTTCCGCTCCGCCGCGCAGAATCGCCCAGACCACGCCACAGAAAACGACGCAGATCATGTAAAACCGGAAGAACTCCCACTTGCCATACTTCGCCTCTACGTTCTGCCCCAAGAAATAGAGACCGAGCATATTGAAGAGAATGTGGTTTAGGTTGGCATGAGCAAAGCCGTGACTGACGAATCGAACCCACAAAAGCGGATTTAGCAAATCACTCGCTCGCAGCACCATCCACTGTGTGAGCTGGTCGGTATTCGAAAAGAAAACGAAGTTGGCGACGAAGAACGCAGCATTCGCGATGATCAGCAGAATGACCATCGACTGCGAATCCCAAGGCCGAATTGGCCGCAGTTGATCGTCCTGATAGTAGTCGCGATCGTAAATGCCCATTGATTAACCGCCAATATCGTCTGATGAAGTTTGGGCCTGCAGCTCGGAGAACTCCGGGCTCTATCCACTCGAACTCTTCCGCGTCGACTTCTGCTGGCCAGGCGACTTCTGCCGGCCAGGCGACTTACCTCGTGCGGGCTGCGACGCTCGCCTGACCAATCGCCAATCCGCTACTTTCTGGTCGCTCTCACGGTAGGAAGACGGAGGCGTCCCGCTAAGCAATTAATGTCACTTGCGGAGTGCAAACTACCTGCCGCGGCGCCACCGTCATTGTAGTGGGGTGGCTCGTGGCGACCAGCCTGGTCGGCGACCTGATGACCTGAGCTGAGCACGTCAATCGCAGCGGATTTTGCGATTGGAGCAGCAAAACGCGTTTGTGCAGCCTACGCAGCCTGGCACCACAACTGCGAAGTTTCGACACAGCCAACCCCAAAAAAGCGACTGGCCCCATGGAAAGCCGCATGAGTGCAAATGGAGCGAAAACCGTTTAACCCGGATTATGCATGTAGGCCGCTAACAAGGTCGGAACCAATCCTGCCCCAGCGGCGCAAGTGCCTTCTACGTACTTCGCACTGTGCCGCCAGAGCCTGCAGCGACGTTTCACCCGAAGTTACGGCAGTGAATGTGATTACTTTTTCCTGTCTACGTTCCAGATGCAGAATCCGGGTCTAACCGGCAGTCGCTGTCCGCTGTTGCGTCCTCAGTTTTCATGCGCCGCAAATCTCTCAGCTATCAGCTCTTGGGGCAAATGAACCGATGGCTGCGACGCCGTCGTCACCAATCTGCAGTACGTCTGCCGTTATTGAATGCCCAGACTCGTTGTATTCACGAAGTACAACGCCCCCAAGGCGACCAAGAAAATCACGATGCCGGTGCGAAAGTACGTAGACAAAGTCACGCGCTGGAGCAACGACGAACACAGGCCAGCCGAATTCTGCAGAGACGAGTGAACGAAACTGGGGTGATAAGATGAGAGACGCCTTAAATGGCGTATCGTCCAGAGAGAGCATGCCGAGTTCAACCTCGCCAGCCTGTTGTACCTCGAGCTTCGTCTGGTTTACGAGTTGATCAATGTTCGTATTCGCCACAGCGATCAACTCGTCTTGGCTGACGCTCCAATTAGCGACCATGTCGTGCGAGATCCAACAGATGCTTGCACCATCTGGCAGTGTGAAGATAAAAACTTTGACAAGTCCCGCCGTGACGATTTCATGTACGGTGTCATCGAATCCCCCTACATAATCAGACGGCTCAAGCGAATACCGAATCCATGGCTTAACCTGCTCCCATGACGGTTGTTTATCAAAAACGCTAACGTCAAGGTGCTTAGCAAATTCCTCAACCGCTTCGGCATCGTTGTCGCGTTCATAGTTTCGACGGACGTTATCGAGGTTGATGGTTGCCGAGACATCACCGATCTGAACGATATACAAACCATCGCCGTCGAGGGTGTAGTCCAGCGACCGCCGCTTGAGGGCCGCCTTGAATAGTTCGTCCGCGGACATACAGTTGCTCCTAACATTCGAGCTCAATGAATACAGCTCTTCGTTTACGAATCTCTGCGCCGCGAGTGCGAAAGGTGCTAATTCAACGACGCACGTAGCTGAATTCGTTGCTTGGATTTTACCCAGTTATCACGACCCGGCTCGGCTCTTGCCTGGGGTTATCGCCGGCGGGCAACGTAAACGTCTGAGTTGCAGAAACGGCTGATCCTGCTCTTGGACGACTATCTGTGACCAATTTGTCTTCTTTCGACAAATGTTACGCCCACTAAGACATATATCTGTTGAGCAATTGTTTTCGAGGCAGCTCAGGCAGCAGAGCTTAAGTTTCTAACCATAGCCCGCAGGTACTGCTACGTAAAATCGGCAACCATTGTTCCGAAAGATTGGCGTAGGTTGAGTTTAAGGACCAGTCCCTACGGTGGGTACGCGACTTTGCCAGTCGTCCTTCACTTGGGAAGACTGCCAGCCGATTCGAAAAGTACGGATTACATGGAGGGATTCAATCGTGCTGCGAAAACTACAAAGTCTAATGCTGCTATTGGTCGTAAGTGCGACGTGCCAAGCGGACGACTACGGACTAAGCGGGAACTGGAATGGAAACCGCGATTGGTTGGCCGAGCGCGGGTTATCGTTCGACATGTTTGCTACGCAGTTTTTTCAAGGCGTTTCGTCGGGCGGACGAGAGCAGCGTTGGGACTACGGCGGAAAACTTGACTATTTTGTCAACTTTGAAGGCGGCAAGGCAGGATTGAACGAAGGGCTCTTCATCGATATGCACGCCGAAACAAGGATCGGCGAGAGTATCAACAACGACGATGGTCTGCTTACGCCGGCCAACATCGCAATGAGTTTTCCTAACGCGGAAGACCACCTTACATCAATCACCGGTCTAAAGCTCACGCAAGCATTAAGCGAGTCTTTCGCGATATCGGCCGGGAAGTTCAATACGCTCGACGAATACGCATTGCGATACAACGGAGGCCCGGGACTTGGTGGCTTCATGAACACCTCACTAGTGTTTAACCCAATCGCCTCGCGGACCGTTCCTTACTCTGCTGCTGGCATCGCATTTGTAGCATTGGATGAAGGGAATCCTTGGCTGACTTTCACGGTTTTCGATCCTGAAGAGCGAGCTACCAGAGGCCTGGAGGATCTCTTTGCACGTGGTGTTACCCTGGTGCCGGAACTAACTCTGCGACCCGAATTTTTCGGTCTGTCCGGCATCTACAACTTTGGCGGTACCTACAGCAATGCAAACTATCGTTCGATCGATCCGTCGGCTTGGTTGACCATACCCGTTACCGGCGTCTTCCCTGAGGAAACCGGATCGTGGACCGTCTACTCGAACTTTTTTCAGGCGCTCTGGGTTGACCGTTGTGATTCGTCGCGGCAATGGGGTGTGTTCGGACAATTCGGCCTATCCGACGGCAATCCCAATCCAATCAAATACACCGCGATCTGCGGAATTGGCGGCCGGAGCATGCTGCGAAGTCGGCCGCTAGATCGTTTCGGGGTCGGATACTTCTACTTGGGGCTAAGCGACGAATTCAAGCGTCTCAGCCAAGTGATTCAACCTCAACGCGACGAACATGGAGTGGAACTGTTCTACAACTACGCATTCTCGCCAAATTGCTGGCTAACCGGCGACCTTCAAGTTGTAGAACCTAGCACGGTCGCGTTTGATACGTCGATCATTCCAGGCCTAAGGCTACAGGTGCTCTTCTAAGTGAACTACCGCTACGGCACCGGCAAATGAAGACAACCGCAAGAAACTAATAAGCAACTTGCGAAAAACCGAGAGTCATCTCTTCTAGAACGATGCTTCGGGCGGTGCGAGCAGCGGTGCTGAAACAGTTTGTGCACCTAGTAAACAACGCTGTTCACAGATCCGCACAATGATTCACTCGTGCAATTGGAAGTGCGCTGGAGCACTGTTCAATGCGGTGAACTACTGGCTCGCGTCGGATTGGGGCTTGCCTACCGCGTTGATCCGTTGGCCGAGCGTGCGGAGCTTCAGAGCGATGAAAACCATGCCGATTCCGACCAGCATAGAAGCGGCAGAGATTAGCCAGCCAATGGCTGTGACACCGCTACTTGGCCAGACAACAAGGACAATCCCAGCCACGGCCAAACCAATCGCAAGCCAACTCACCAGGCCCTTTGCTTGCGAATCTGCTTCGCGTTCCTTTCGCACCGTAAAGTAGAGTCCAATGCCCTGAAGCGCCGCCCAGATGCCGACAATAGTCATAAAGACACGCCCGCTTACGTCGGTCCAGAACAAGAGGATAGCTCCTACCAGAAGGCCGACAGCTCCAATCAGCAGACTCTTGTCCTTCTTCTCAGACAACGCATAACTTACTGTGGCCCAGAGACCGTCGATGATCAAATAGACACCGAGTAATTTGACGAGCAAACCGACCGTTTTTTGCGGCCAGACCAGCGCACAAACGGCGAGTGCAACCAGAGCGATACCACGTAACAAAAGCCACCACCAGAGACCGCAAACTGCATCATGGGCCTTACCTCGGGCTTTCGCAGCAACTTTCTTGACTTTCCCGCTCGGCTTTTCTTCTGACATGTAATTGTCCATAACTCTAAAGGGCGATTTGTGCATTCAAAAACGAACGACACATGCTGTAGGCGATCTACGATTGCACAGAAACATTAAGCGAATGCTACCAACTGTTCAAGCTGGTGGCAGACAAAGTACCGGCGCCTGGATTTTCAAATGGCTAACTCTATCATCGACAGACAAGCGACATGGGTAAGCACGGGTGCGTACAACGCAAGGAGGCTATTTGGCTTTCTGCTTCGTATTCCAGTCGACAAGATCTGTCTTTATGTCCTTCCACCGATCTTCCAGGTTTGTTCGCATCCGCTCGAATAACTCGGGATCTTGCCGCTTGATATCGATCACCTGCCGGGAATCCTGGTTGAAGTTGTACAACTCATGCGAGCGGGGCCGACAGCTGTTTATGACTGGAAATCGATCGTCGTGACTGACCGGTAACCCCGGATAGAACAAAGAACCGGTGCGTCTGGCGATCAAGGAATATTCGCCGTCGCGCATCGCAAAATTGGCATAGCCACGCGCCGCGTAGTAGAACCAGAACAATGGTTTTTCGCGCACGACCTCTGCGCCCATTGTGAGATGCTCCGATAGGTCACAACCGTCTAAGGCAAGTTCCTTTCGTGCCTTTGTGCCCGCCAATGCAGCGAAAGTTGGTAACAAATCGAGTGACGATACGGCAGATTTCGAGAGTCTCCCACCGCCAATTCCTGCCGGCCAGCTTACAATGAACGGAACTCGAATCCCACCTTCGAAAACATCCAGTTTGTGCCCTCGTAACGGCCCAACTGATCCGTGCTGGAGCCGGCACGCCGGGTAACGCATCCATTCTTCCGGACCATTGTCTGATGTGAAGACTATCAGCGTGTTGGTATACAGGCCCATGTTCTTCAGTCCTGCGACCAAGTCTCCAACCGCCTTGTCTACTTGTGCGATGTTCGCCCAGTAGATGGCCTGGCCCGGAGTTGTTTCATGCGGCGAATACTCTTCGATGAGATCTTGAGGAGAAGCGACGGGAGTGTGAGGCTCGTGAAACGTCAGCAACGCCAGAAATGGTGACTCTTTTTTCCTTCGTGCTTCTAGCCAATTCAGAGCCTCCCGTACGACAACCGAGCTGGAGAAACCGGATGTTTTGCCGACACGTTCACCATTCCGCACAAAGTTGGAAGGGTTGCGGTGGTTTGGTGCCGCATTGTTGGCGGTAGCGAACCAATGATCGAACCCTTGATCGCCGGGAGTGGGTTGTCGATCCGGCTGATTGAAACGACCGTTTAGATGCCACTTTCCGGCAAGCATCGTGTCGTAACCGACCTCCTTTAGGAGTTCAGCATAGGTGATTTCAGCGTTGCGCAAGTGAGTGCTCCCTCCAGCAATCCAGTCGTAGATTCCCGCGCGATGCGGATCTCTGCCTGTCAACATACCAGCCCGCGATGGGGAACATACTGGTGCGGCTGAGTAGCCGTCGGTGAAACGCACCCCTACTTCGGCGAGTTGATCGATATTCGGTGTCTTTAGAATTTCATGGCCGTAACAAGACAGGTCCCCATAACCTAGGTCGTCACACATTAAGACGATGATGTTGGGACGATTGCCGTTTGTCCCGCTATGTTGAACCTCAGCCGCTTTACCGCCAACAATCAGGTTGCAGTTTATGCCCAAGATCGACGCCAGAGTCAGGCTCAAACTGATAAAATGCCTATAAGCAATGCACTGCGTCCTGGAGATCGTAGGATTCAAGTTACTATCTCGCTTGGAGAACAAGTTTGGAAATCTGACAGACTCTTGTGATGAGCCGCTCTATCGGACTGCACAAGAATGGCACCCGAACGCTGGAACTTGAATACTCATGGCGCCGACTAGAACATCTTGCCGCGTTCGAGCGCGGCGTTGCGTGTGATTCGTGTGATTCGTGTGAGAATCGCGACTACAAGCCAGCGGATGGTTGTCCACTAAACCATTGACTCGAGATTCAAGTCATCAAGTTGTACTCGAATGGTGACCAGTTCGGGACTTATGCCAACGAAAAATCAGAGCGGTGTGGAAGATCATGGCCGAGCCAAATAGGTTTAGCGCGAGTTCTTCATGGGCATTAGCTCAAAGGTCACGCTATCAATCTTGCCGGTGAATTCGAAGGTCCCTTCAGACTTGTAGTCTGGATTGACAGGAGTCATCGAGTCTCGCCCAACCTCAAAGGGTTCGAGACTATGGCGGAATAACGTTCGTGGCAGTTGACCTTCGCCGGCTAGCTTGTCGTTGACAAACAGTTTCAGGGTTCCACCACCCTCTTTTGATCCGTTGGGACGAAACTCGGTCTTCAGTGTTACCTCGCCTTCGGGGAGCTCTATCGTGCTTCGGATGCTGACGTTGCCGATGCCGAGGCATTGATAGTGGAATTCGGGTTTTCCATTCTGCACATACAGCGACCAACCTGCCAGAGATGCACCGGCACACGCAATCACGCCTTTGGCACCGCCTTCTGGAATCTCTAAGCTGGCCGTGATGGAGTGCGGCCGAGGAAAGATCTGAGGACCAATTGGCTCGGGAAGCCAAACACTGTTACCTCGATAAGTCCAAGCAGTTGGTGGCTTGCCTGACATGCGAAGCGCCGGATTCATACGCTCTGCGAACCGCGGGTCCAGGGGCAGGACGTCGTACTTCTCCGCTTCCTCAAGGAACAGAGCTTTGAGCTCCTCAAGCTTTGCCGGATTCTTCGAAGCAATGTCGTTGGCTTGACTGAAGTCCACTTCAATGTTGTAGAGCTCCCAGGTTGCGTTTTCCAGGTCGTCCAACGATCGATTTCCGGTCTCCCACGGAATACCGCAACGCGCGCTGGCAAACCAACCTTCGTGGTAGATTCCGCGGCTGCCAAGAATCTCGAAGTACTGTGTTTTCCGTGTGCCAGCAGCTTTCGCGTCGTCAAACGTATATACCATCGAAACACCGGCGAGTGACTTTTGCACAATGCCGTTCACCTGGTCAGGTGGTTCGATCTGACATGACTCAAGAATGGTCGGCACAACGTCAACAACGTGGTGAAATTGAGATCGTATTTCGCCCTTGGACTTGATCCGGTTCGGCCAGTGGATCAACAACGGATTTCGTGTCCCACCGAAGTGACTGGGCACGGCTTTGGTCCATTTGAATGGAGCGGACATGGCCCAGGCCCAGCCAACAGGAACGTGCGGATGACTTTCCGGTCCGCCGATCTTGTCCAGTTTGCTAAGCATACTGTCGAGGCCAAGATCGATGCCAACCATGGCTGCGAGATCAATAAAAGTGCCTTCTAGACTTCCCTCTGAGCTGGCACCGTTATCGCCGACAACGTACATGATGAGTGTGTTGTCTAGCTCGCCGGATCGCTCCAGACTTTCAATGACTCGACCGACGTGGTGGTCGGTATGAGCCATGAAGGCCGCATAGTTTTCCATCAGACGAGTATAGGCCGTTTTCTCCTTTTCTGAGCGGCTGCCCCAGGAAGGAATTTCATCATGGCGGGCGGTCAGTTTTGTGTCGGAAGGAATAAGCCCCATTTCGAGCTGACGTTGATGGGTTCGTATTCGTTGTTCATCCCATCCGTAATCAAACTTGCCCTTGAACTTGTCAATCCACTCACTGGGGGCATGATGCGGTGCGTGGCAAGCACCAGTACTGAAGTAACAGAACCACGGCTTGTTGCGCTCAGCGGCCCGGACGTTTTGAATCCAGGCAATCGCTTCATCGGCGATATCCTCAGTGAAGTGGTAGCCTTCCTCTGGGGACTTCGGTTGTGGTACCGGGCTCGTTCCGCGGTAGAGCGTCGGGTAGTACTGGTCCGTTTCGCCCTGATTGAAACCATAGAAATAGTCAAACCCTAAACCTGTAGGCCAGCGGTTAAATGGGCCGGCGGGACTGATTTCCCTTTCGGGAGTATTGTGCCACTTGCCGAACACTGACGTTGCGTAGCCGTTGTCGCGCAAGACTTGAGCGACCAACGCCGTGCTCTTTGGAATGATTCCCGTGTAACCCGGAAATCCAGTACTCATTTCAATCACTGCACCGGTGCCGGCGCTGTGATGGTTTCTGCCCGTCAGCATAGCCGCTCGCGTTTGTGAGCACTGGGCGGTAGTATGGAAACGGTTGTAGATCAGACTGTTTCCAGCAAGCTTATCCAGGGCCGGGGTCGGCACCGGTCCGCCAAACGTACTACACATACCAAATCCAACGTCATCCAGGATGATCAGAAGCACATTGGGTGCATCATCGGGCGGCGTGATCGGTAACGGATAGTCTGCTTGGGAATCCTCGAAGGTCGGTCCAATTTTACCGCGGAATTTTGGGTCCGGCAGAGGAATACTGCTGCCGGTATCTTGTGCGGCGGCTTCACCTGTCGGAAAAACGATTGCCATTGTCAGCAGGGTGATAGACAAGAATCCCAAAAGTAATCCATTGACGCAGTGTTTTGTTTGCTGCTTGAGTTGACTCGGTATTCGCATCGCTGCACTCTCCGCGTGAGTTGTTATTGCCAAACCAGTAGTTTGTAAAAACCGTGCTAAGGAATGCGGATGGACTACTTGATCGTGACCGTGACCGAATTCAGTTCACCAGTAAACCGAAACGGGCACTGGTAGTTCCCTGACGGTGTGCCTGTGTCTTCACCCGCGTCCAGCGTCTCGTCAGCAGAAAAACCAAGCGGCACGGTTTTTGGAATCTTGCCTTCGGCAACCATTCGATCGCCAACGAACAACCGCGCCGAGCCTCCCTTCCCGGTTCCGCCACCGTCGTAATCGAAAGTGAATCGCAGCGCCACTTCCCCTGTGGGTAACGATTCTTTGCTGGCGATCGTCGTGTATTCGGAACCAAAATAGTTGTAAGTAAATGTTGGTTGCCCGTCTTTGATATAAAGCGCAAGTCCGCCGAAGTATCCACCGGCGGCCAACACGACGCCTTCCGTTTTTCCAGCGTTGGGGATGCTGAGCTTGGCATTGATTTCATACGACTTGTTAAAGGTCGTACGGATCATGTCTTCAGGCATCCGGATTGCGCCTTTGCGAAGCGTAAAGCTAGTACGATCACCCACGATGGTCGGCCGGCCGCTTTCAAGAACGCGTGCGAAGCCACGGTCGTCCAGCGGGAAGACCTTGTATTTCTCCGCCTCGACAAGAAAGAGTTTCTTGAGCTCCTCGAGCTTCTCAGGGTGTTCGGCCGACAGATCTTCGGCTTGACTGAAGTCTTCTTCCACGTGGTAGAGTTCCCAGGTGTCGTCCGCGAATACTGGGACCTTGGACGCCTGCCACGAGTATTTGTTGTGATAAGTGCATGCCATCCAGCCATCGTCGTAGACACCACGAACACCAACAACCTCGAAATACTGCGTCTTTCGGGTAGACGGAGCCTCTGCCTGGTCAAACGTGTAGTTCATTGGCACGCCTTGAATCGGCATTTGTTCGATACCATCGACCGAAGTCGGTGCCGGTAGCCCGGCAGCCTCATAGATCGTGGGTGCGATGTCGATGACGTGGTGAAACTGTGTACGTAGCCCACCCTTATCCTTGATTTTGTCGGGCCATGTAATGATCACAGGGTTACGAGTTCCGCCAAAGTGGCTAGCAAACTGTTTAACGAACTGAAACGGCGTGCTCATCGCCCAGGCATGGCCGGTCGCGTAATCGTTGTTTGCCTTCGGTCCGCCACATTCTTCGAGCCTAAGTAGCACGACGTCCTTGTTTTCTCGTAATCCATTCAGGTTCACCATCGCGTTAAAGACACCGTATCGGCCTCCAGGTCCGGCAGCGCCGTTGTCGCCCACGATATAGATAAACATCGTGTTGTCCCACTCGCCAAGTTCCTTGATGCCGTCTGCGAGGCGACCAACTTCTACGTCCGTGTGATCCAAGAACCCGGCGTACACCTCCATCAATCGACTGGCAACTTTTTGTTCCTCAGGCGACAGCGAATCCCAGGCTGGCATCGATGCATCGCGCGGGGTCAGTTTGGCGTCCTCTGGTATCACTCCGAGCTTCTTTTGGCGTGCGAAGGTTTCTTCACGCATTTTGTCCCAGCCCTGATCGAACTTCCCTTTGTACTTCTCAATATAAGACTTCGGGGCGTGGTGGGGCGAATGCGTTGCACCGGGGGCAAAGTAGAGAAAGAACGGTTTGTCAGGATTTGAGACTTGTTGCCTCATCACCCAGGCAAGACTCTTGTCAACCATATCGGTGGTAAAGTGGTAATCCTCAACGTGCTCTGGGCGTTCGATAGGCGTGGTGCCATGAAACAGAGCGGGATAGAACTGGTTAGCTTCTCCCGCCATGAAACCGTAAAACTCATCAAACCCGAGCGATGTCGGCCAGCGATCAAACGGACCGGCGGGACTAACTTCCCAAACGGGCGTGTTGTGCCATTTTCCGTAGCAGGCGGTGCTGTAACCATTTCCCTGTAGCACCTGAGCAATCGTTGCAGCGGATTTTGGAATCGTCGAGTTGTAGCTCGGGTAGGATGTCGCAAACTCTGCGACCATTCCCGTTCCCACCGAATGA
>DNPC01000343.1:0-2499 GCA_003501565.1 Planctomycetaceae bacterium
ACATGACCGGCAACCTAAGAGAGGGTGGGCTGCAAATGGGTGGCGTCCCAACGGGTAAGGAGTTCACTGCGGTTGTTGAACGACTCGTCGATGGAGGCACGCTAAAGGTTAACACTTCGGTGCCGCTAGCCGGAAGTGATCACTCCGGGTTCTACCGCAGCCAGATTCCTGTAGTCTTCTTCCATACTGGGCTCACCAGTCTCTACCACACTCCCGATGATGACTATGAAACGATTAACGTCGCTGGAGTCGTCGAAACAATCGACTTCGCGGAGTCCTTCCTGGATGAGGTTGTGAATTTACCGCAGCGTCCCGAGTTCGTTCAAATGCCAAGGAGAGGAGCACGTCGCCGCGGTGCCGTTGCCTACCTCGGCGTCGTTCCCGACTATTCAGCAGGCGACAACGGACTGCGCCTATCAGAAATTAGCGACGGCGGTCCAGCTGCCAAAGGTGGTCTGCAAACCGGCGATGTGATCACCAAGATTGGTGAAGTTTCAGTCGCAGACGTCCAAGGTTTGACCAACGGCTTGCGAAAGTACAAGCCAGGTGAAGAAGTCGAAATCATCGTCAAGCGAGGCGATGAAACGAAAACCTTGAAAGTCACTCTGGGCCGCACACCATCCTCAAGTGGCGGCTAACGAAGTGGCCCCGCGCGTCCTCGTGGCGCCTACCAAAGCACCTACTGGCAACCCAACGCAATGGACCAGAACTCAACGTGTTCCGGCTACTCAAATAGCTACCGAGAAATCTTTCAGAAACGCATTGTCGAGAGCGGTTACGAAGCTCTCAGTGCGTCTGCCTTGGAAGCTGCAAGCAACGCGACCACTCTGTCCGACCTGATTGAAGTGTGGGCAACCGTGGGTGCAAAATGTCGGGAGACTACTGCGCCGGAAACGCCAGAGATCGCGGATCCGGTGCAGGCTCGTTTCATGGAGCTGCCGCTCAGGGATATGATGAAGTCGATGGCTCTTGAAAGGGCCTGCGGACAGTGGACCGGCCCGCCAGAGAACTTCACACCTCTTCTGGCAAAGCTCTACCAAACCGCTGATGTTCAAGAGCAACAGGCGATCATTCTGGTCTTGCCGCTGTTGAATTCCGGCGAGCGATTTATCCATGTTGCGACGGAGGCCGCACGGACCAATATCGTGCCCGTTTTTTCTTCACTGGCGCTTAACAATCCCTTCCCCCAAGAACACTTCACTGAAAACCAGTGGAACCAAATGGTTCTCAAGGCAATTTTTGTTGGGTGTGACATCACCAGAATTGCTGGCCTAGCCGAACGACACAACCCGGCTCTATCTGAAACGATTTTCCAATATGTCAGCGAGAGAAATAGCGCTAGTCGCTCGGTTCCTCGGTCCGTCGTCGAATTGTGCGAGCGAGCACTAAGTGATACTTCCCAGCATAAACTAAATGCAATTAAATCAGACCTACGTCAAGAATAAACTATGCCTTACATCGATCCCCACATTCACGTAAGTTCCCGGACAACAGATGACTACCAACGCATGCATGCCGCTGGCATCGTTGCCGTGGTAGAACCGGCATTCTGGTTGGGACAACCTCGAACGTCCGTTGGTACCTTCCAGGATTATTTCTCCTCACTCATTGGCTGGGAGAGATTTCGGGCATCGCAGTTTGGAATTCGCCACTATTGCACTATCGGTCTCAACTCAAAGGAAGCGAATAACGAACCGCTGGCCGATGAGGTGATGGAAATCCTCCCGTTGTTCATCGTCAAGGATGGTGTCGTTGCGGTTGGAGAAATCGGTTACGACGACCAAAGCGACGCAGAGGACAAGTACTTTCGGCTGCAGATCGAGCTCGGCAAGAAGTTCGAGAAACCAATCCTCGTCCATACGCCTCACAGAGCCAAAAAAGAGGGGACACTCCGCAGCATGGATGTGCTAGAGGAACACCAGGTCCCACCGCACATGGCAATCATTGACCACAACAATGAAGAGACGGTGAAAGAAGTCCTCGATAGAGGTTATTGGGCGGGTTTCACAATCTACCCCGATACCAAAATGGGGAAAGAGCGAATGGCCAATGTGGTTCAAGAGTACGGATCTGAACGCATCATCGTCAACAGTTCCGCCGACTGGGGAGTGAGCAATCCTCTCTCGGTTCCTGATTGTGCGGCCGTGATGCGGGAACGGGGGATTGATGAGAGTCACATCAGAAAAGTCACGTATCAGAACGCGATCGAATCCTACGCCGCGAGCGGGCAGTTCAATCCGTCTGACTGGGAAGAATCGTTCTCCTTCGATCAGGCAGAGCTCATGGAAGGAAATAGCGTCCTGCGAGGTCAAAAACCGATTACTGGCACTTCCTAGAGTCTTGATCTTTCTTGTGCTATTGGCAGCCATGTTCCCACCGCATTTGCCTGGGGAGGACATGGTCGTCTAGTCTTAAAACCTATCCGAAACCCATTAGCCGATCGGCGTCCGCGGTTCCCCCGCAACAACCGGGGCCGGCGCCCCGCGGCTGATGTTCGAT
>DNPC01000343.1:2569-5997 GCA_003501565.1 Planctomycetaceae bacterium
CGCCCCGCGGCTGATGTTCGATTCGAGGTATTCGCATGGGTTCTAAGTGTTTTGCCTCTCAGTAATGGCCGTGGCCAGCGTGTGAATACGACGAACCATTCCCTCCAATCCGCTTCGCCTTTGAGCCGAAACGAAACTGTCCAACCCAATTTTGCGAAGGTAGCCTGCAAAGTCGAATTCCAGTATTTCAGTCGCCTTCTGACCAGAAAACAACTGGCTAAGCACAGCAATCAGCCCCCTGACGACCTCGGCATTTGAATCAGCCGCGAACTCGAATCGTTCAGGCGCATCTGGCATTGGACGACCAACAAGGTACACCTCACTCATACATCCTGGGACTGCCGTAGTGAGTTGCTTAAGTCGAGCAAAATCGTCTGGAAGCTCCTGCCCAAGTTCAAGCAGCAGCTCGGTTTTGCTTTCTGGATCGTCGAACATTAAAAACTCTTCGGCAAGCTTTTCACCAGCATCGCAAGGTGAAGCTTCACTTGCCACTGCGAAGGTGATCTCTTGGTCGGCCGAGTCGCCAGAGCCTACAGTCTCGCCAGAAGCGGACTCGGAGCGTTTGCTCTGCTTCTCCATCCGGTCCGCCGCAAGTTCTATCAAAGATTCAACCAGACGATCCACTTCGTCTGCTGTGTTGTAGAACGCCATCGACACGCGACAAGTCCCCGACACTTGCAAGTGCCCCATCAGCGGCATGCAACAATGGTGCCCGGTACGAATGGCGATCCCATCCTTACTCAAGTGCATTGCAATGTCTAAGGGGGCGACGTTGGGGGCCTCCATGACAAAACTAATCACGGCCTCTTTCGAGCGATTGCTCCCTAGCACACGCAAACCTGGCACTTCGCTCAAGCGCTTGTCCGCGTAAGCAAGCAAAGCTTGTTCCTGAGCGTGGATCTGCTCAAAACCGATCTCAGTTACGTAGTCGGCGGCAGTAGCCAATGCGATCGCACCACCAATATTGGGCGTCCCGGCTTCGAATCGGCTGGGCAGAGGCGCAAACGTCGTTTTCTCGAAAGCGACAGTCTCGATCATGTCACCGCCGCCTTGAAACGGAGGCATTTTCTCGAGCAGATCTCTCCGCCCCCAAAGTAGACCAATGCCAGTTGGCGCGAACAACTTGTGCCCGCTAAACGTGTAGAAATCACAACCCAGTGCACTGACATCAGTTGGGTTGTGGCCAACCCACTGGGCTCCGTCCACCATCACCAGCGAATTGTTGTCGTGAGCAATCTCAACGATTCGGTCGATTTCGTGAATCGTTCCAAGGGCGTTCGATACATGCTGCACCGCCACCATCTGGGTGCGATCTGTGATAATTTCTTCCAACTGCCGGCAGTCAAGATCACCCTGTTCATCGGGCTGCCATACGACCAGTTCGGCGCCAGTCGCTTCGCAGGCGAATTGCCATGGCACGATGTTGGAATGATGTTCGAGGCCTGAAACGATGACCTGGTCAGCTTGGGAGAGATTTGCCCGCCCCCAACTCGAAGCGACCAAGTTAATTGCCTCCGTCGTACCGCGCACAAATATGCACTCAGCTACATCATTTGCACCGATAAAATCCGCGATTGTCTGGCGAGCCGCTTCGTACTGATCGGTCGCCCTTTGACTCAGCTCGTAAACGCCCCGATGGATGTTCGCGTTATCTTCACTGTAGAATTTCACCAACGCGTCGATCACCGGCTGTGGTTTCTGCGTCGTGGCACCATTGTCAAAGTAGGCCAGCGGCTTACCCGCCATTTGAGTCTGGAGTATTGGAAAGTCTGCTCGTACCCGACGAGCAAATTGCGTGTCCATGGAAGTGCTTTGGCGAAGTGAAACTTGCAGAGGTTTATCTAGGTTGAAGTATTTGGATGGTTGATTCCAACCACGTATACGATTGATCTTGGAAAGCGATTGGAGCCGAAGGCCAGGAATGCCCGCTTCAATCGAAACCGTCAGCTCAACATTCCTCACGTAAGCTGGGACCACCGAATTGAGTCCCACCGGTAAGATCGTCGTCAAGCTGATTCACGTTTGTTTCCAGAGCGGCCGAGAGTGTCTGTATCGGCAAGTCACGACAGGAGTAACTCAACACCAGTGAATCGTCTGAGGCATTGGCCGCACGCAACAGCTCAAGCGTTTGGAGCGAGTCAAGCGACTTGGCTGATTGACCCTCTACCCGCTGCATCAACATACTCGCCAAACTCTCACAGACTTCACATCCATCAGCCTCAAACCAAGCCTCGGAAATCGTGCCTTCGTCAACGATCAATGCCACGAGCATTTTGCAATCACGTCCGTCGTCTGTGCGCTGCGCCACGAAGTTGGCTTGTTCACACTCACCGCAATGATATGGATCCGCATAATGATCTTGCAGGATTTCGTTCGTGAGTTCCATAGTCCGCCCCCTTCGCGAACGAGAACAACTGAACATAACTTCCGCCCGGCACCACACGAAGAAATCCGGGACGCTTTCGGTGTAACACAGTCAGCCAGAACAGTGTCGCGCAAACCTATCTTGCAAACCAGTCTGTAAAACCCAGTGCGTCCGTCTGGTGCTAGGCGAGCACCGGCCGCTTGGCTAGGTCTTGGTCGATTGCATCGGCAGCGATCCAACCGCTCATCATTACCATTGGCATTCCTGGCCCTGGGTGTGCAGCTCCACCGGCCAAATACAAGCCGCGAATTTCTTTGCTGCGGTTAGCAGGTTTGAAAGCGCCTAGATACTTTCCGTGACTTGCCAAACCATAAATTGCACCATTGAGAACACGATACCGCTTGTGTATTCCTTCTGGAGTCAATGCGTCACTGGTCACAATACGGTCACGAAGTCCTTTCATTTCCCCCGTAGATTCCAACTTGTCCAAGATGACTTCGCGATACTCGGGCAGCATCTCATCCCAATTGTGGTTTGGACGCAGGTACGGCGTATGCACCAGAACGTACAATGCTTCACCACCCTCCGGTGCAACGCCGGGCTCTGTCACAGCCGGTGCACAAACGTAGCAAGTAGGGTCGGGAGCCGGGATGCCCTTTTCGTAGATGTACTCAAATTCTTCGTGCGGATCTCGCGAAAACACAAAATTGTGATGCAGGACGTGTTCGTAACGCTCTTTCAATCCGAGGTACATAACAACTCCCGAACAGGCAGGTTCGATATCTCGTTTGCGAGTCAGGCCTGTTGGGCTATGGTGTTCACGCAACAATTCGCGATGCGTACGCACACTGTCACAGTTGGATACAACCGTGTCGCATTCAAAGAGTTCGCCCGTCGTTAGCCGTACCCCAACGACTCCACTGCCGACGGTTTCAATTGCATCCACGTCGCAGCTCGTTCGAATTTCAACGCCAAGCTCTGTGGCCAGCTTCGCGAGCGCTTCGGGAACGGCCCGCGTTCCACCCATCGGATACCAGACACCTTCTTCTGTCTGCATGTGGGC